>JBDNHG010000380.1:0-8940 GCA_041688925.1 Acidimicrobiales bacterium
ATGCCAGAGATCACCTCCTTCCTGCTCTATCGATTCGAGGTCAACATCCGTGCTTCGGCGGTACTCGGCCTGATTGGGGCTGGCGGCATCGGCTCTGACTTGGCCGAAGCGCTGAAGTTCAAACAGTACGGAAGCGCCGGGCTCGGCCTGATTGTCGTCATCACGGGCACGATCATCGTCGACACGATTTCTGGTGCGGTACGCCGACGCATCGTGGCCGGCAAGCAGGTCGATCTCAGCGAACCTGGCGGCGAGGGCCTGATCATTATTTGACCCAGCGGCCGACGACTACCCGTCCAGCTTCCGCACGTTGTGGCCAACGCTCCGCCTGCGTCGGCTGCTGGCGCGTACGCCCCGATATGGCAATCGGGCAGCGGGGCGAACATACTCAGAACATGGTGATGACAACGACTGATGTTTTGGCAGCGCTCTTCGCTCTGCCCGAGGCGACTTCGGGTGACGACATGGTGGCGTTCCTCAAACAGCATGGGCCACCGCCCATGGGCGAGGAGCACGAGGACCCGTTTCAGCGGCTGATGCGAGTCGCTGTTCGGGCCGACCGCCGATCCGCCGCGTCGATCGCTGGGCATCAGGCCGCGATCCGGCGCCTCTTCCCCACCACCCCTGCTGACGCTATCTGCGCCTTCTGCATCAGCGAAGACCGTGGTCCGCACCCGAAGTACATCAACACTGCACTCGTTGACAGTGTCGAAGGTCTGCGGCTGAATGGCACGAAGCGGTGGGGTTCAGTGGCGCCGGACGCGGACTTACTCTATGTGGCCGCATCGGTCGGGCGCGATGGTGAGCGCAACGAGCTGCGCATGATCGCGCTGCCGACCGGCCGCGCCGGCATCAGCCTCGATCTCGAACCATACGTCGCCTACGGGCCCGAAATGCGTATCGCAGACATCACTATGGACGATGTCCAGGTGCACGCCGATGAGGTGATTCCTGGCGACGCGTATCTGAACTACATCAAGCCGTTCCGGCTCATCGAGGATGTCTACAACACTGTTGGCACGCAGATCGGCCTGTTCCGGCTCGGCATGGTCCACGGTTGGCCAGATGAACGACTCGAAACCCTCGTCGCCCTCATCACCCAAGCCGCTGCCGTCTCGACCACCGACATGGCCAGCGCCGAAGCGATCCCCTTACTCACCGCATATCTGCGAGCCTCGGGTGACTTCTGGGTCGACACATGGAAGTCATGGCCGGACGCGCCCAGTTCGGTCATTGAGCAGTGGAGCCCCGACCGCGGCCTACTCGATATCGCAGCACGAGCGCGCGAAACCCGCCGCCAAACAGCCTGGGAAGCACTCCGCCGCTAGGTGGCCTGTCACCAACTGCAGCGCCCTGCGATTGCACACCCGGTAGCGTTCGTCGCTGCGGCTGCGCGTGGTGTCAAGCGACGTTGGTCGCCAGATCGTCGCGGTGGTCTGACTTGTCGGGTGGCGTGCCAAGAACCCGCTCGACGCGGCGCTCGTCGGGTGGCTTTAGTCGGCGTCGCGACGCGACCCGCGAATAGCGAGCGATGGTGCTTCGTCGGTGGATGCGACACCAGCAGTGGTTTCGGAGCTGTCGATCGGCCTTGAGCCACGGGTTTGGCCGGCAGCGTGCGCGAGCGGTTGCGCTGACAACTGCTCAGCCGTGGAAGCGGCGATCGCCGGTGGAGCCACCGTCGCAGTTGGCGCACGACAGGGCAGGTGCAGGAGCGGCCGTTGGGTCAGGTGCACCTGGCGCCGACGCTTGTATGTCGTGAGGATCGGCGTGAGCAAGGAACGAGCCAGCAACCATGTGCGAAGTCCATTCGACAGCGGATGCGGTCAGCGTCGCATCGACCTGAAGTGGCTGTAAGCCAGCTTGGACGCGGCGCTCGTTGATCGCGACAACAATGTGTGATTCTGGCGCCGTGAAAGCAGCGCTGCTTGCGTCGACTGGTTCGGTGTGCAGAACGGCAGAAACAACAACAGCACCGACTACGGCTGCAACAGCGAAAAGGGCCCAACGGATTCGAGTGGAATTCATGCGGCCAAAACACTCTCACACCACACACCCAGATTTGGGTATCCCCTTAGCGAATCAAGTGACGGGCGATCTGCCATCGCTGCAGTGCCGCGCTATCACGACCAGCGAACGGAGCTTTCGTAGTCGCGGAACTTCGGGCACACTGTGTGGCATGGCTAAGCGCACCCCAGTCGACTTCTGGGCCGAAGCGGAGACCAATTTTGTGCAGCCATACCAGGCCAGGAAGACCTACCTCTGCCCCGGCTGCAACCGTGATATCGAACAGGGCGTTGGACACATCGTTGCGGTACCGCCCGAGGCTGTTGACCTTCGCCGTCATTGGCACCGTGGCTGTTGGGACGGCCGAGCCACTCGCACACCCCGCCGCTAACGCACGCATTGGCCTGATGCCCGGTCGCGGGGCACGCAATGGCACCCCGACGCGCCAATTCTTGTCGTCACAGCCGAAGCGATCAGGGCACTCGCAGCCGATGACACCGATCTATGGACAACGTCACGCCGGAGGCTCAACGAACTCGGAATGTGCCTCCAGGCCGACGAGCTGTTGTAGCAGTACCGGCAACATCACCGACGCCCCGCCAGCTCACCGACCGTGAGTCCGAAGTCGCCGAACTCTGCGTCCGCGGAAGCTCGAGTCGAGAGATCGCCGCAGCGCTGCACCTATCGGTGCGTACTGTCGACAATCTGCTGGGTCGTGTCTACGCAAGTGTTCCTTCGATGGGCGTCAAGCCCTACGCGAGTGGCACGGTCGAAAAAGCGGTTGATACGTCAGGCGCGGTGCGCGATATGGCCAACATCGATCTGGCGCTAGCTGTTAGACGAAAAGACTGACCAGGAATTGGCCGCCGCCCTCGTCGACACGCGATTGCACGGCAAGATCTGCTTCGAGGCGCGACAGCCGGTCGACAAGCCAATCGGCGACGGCAACAGCGTCCTCGTTCGTTGGGCATCGACCGAGAATTTCGCGCCCGCCTTTGCGGCTGAGTCGATCGGTCGTAGCGATGATCGGTGCTGGGTCAACGACGAAAAGATGCTCAGGCCATGGCACCACGGGCTCGCTGGCTCCCTTGCCGGTGTTGCACCCAACATGGGCAAGACGCTCAACCGTAGGTGCGGCTTTTGACTTCTTCATCTTCTTGGCTTTTGCCTTGGTGATTCGAGCGTCGATACTCGGACCCCTCGAGTCACTCGACGGCGTACAGCGGTCGACCAGTTCGTCACAAAGCCAGCACCGCCAGCCATCTGCTTCGCCAATGTCATCAAGCTGCGCCACGTCCGGCACTGTACTGCCAGGCGTGAAACCCAAACGCGGGCAGAGCGAACGTCCGAGGTGAGAGACGGCTGCAATTTGGTAAATTCTCGGCTACCTTGGCGACCCGTGGGCGCCAGCAAGACTTCGTCGATGGCACTGCCCGGCCCAATTCGTTCGGCGCTCGTCGTCGGGCTGATCTATATCTTCCTCGTTGGCGTTTCATCGCTCGCAGCCGGCATCAAGATCATGGGACAGGACACCCAAGAAAGCCTGTTCTCGGCCGCCAGCAACCCAATCGCTGCGCTCTGCATCGGCATTCTCGGAACCGTGCTCGTGCAATCATCGTCGGCCTCGACGTCGATAATTGTTGGCCTAGTCGCATCTCGAGCGCTCAACGTCGACGAGGCCGTGCCCATGATCATGGGCGCCAACATCGGCACGACGGTCACCAACACCTTGGTGTCGCTCGGCCATATTCGCCAATCAAACGAGTTCCGACGAGCGTTTGCAGCTGCAACGGTGCACGACTTCTTCAACGTGCTCGCCGTCATGATTCTGCTGCCGGTCGAACTTGCTACTGGTCTCATCAGCAATACGGCCGAGTGGATCAGCGGACAACTGGTCGGTTCTGCCGGCACCGAATGGAAGAGTCCGATCAAGGCGTGGGTCAAACAACCCGTATCAGGGCTCGAGAGCATCTGGGATGCGCTCGGAACCAGTGGAAACGTGCAGGGCGTCTTCATGGTCATCAGCGGTCTGGTCATCATCCTTGTTGCGCTAGCGTTCATCACGCGCAATATGCGCTCTCTAGTCGCCGATCGCGTCGAACGGTCGGTCAATGCCATGCTCAGCCGCGGCGGCGGCACCGTCGCGCTCCTTCTCGGCCTGCTGATCACCGTTGCAGTGCAGTCTTCGAGCATCACCACATCGATCCTCATCCCCCTCGCTGGCGCCGGTGTCATCGCACTTCGCAACGCCTACCCGGTCACGCTCGGCGCGAACGTCGGCACCACGATCACAGCGCTGCTTGCTTCGCTGGCCGCATCGAGCCCTGAAGCGCTCACCGTCGCCTTGGCGCACACGACGTTCAACGTGATTGGCATCTTCATTCTCTACATCATCCCTATTGCCCGCAACGTGCCGATCCGGGGCGCCGAACGACTGGCCGACATCGCCGTCGAGCGACGAAGTATGGCCGTCGCCTACGTTGCTGTTGTGTTCATCGTGCTGCCGCTTATCGGCGTGGCAGTCCTGGGCTGAAAGGTCATTCATGGTTCTCGCATTCTTCAAAGGAAGCTCCGGCGACGGAGACTTCGAGCACATCGTCACGCGATCGATCTCGATGCTCGCAGACGCGCGCCACTCCTTTGATCTGGCAACACTCACCTTGCTCACCGACGCCGACCCCGCTTCGGTGGCCGAAGACATTCGCAAGACCGACGAGCGCATCAACGAGGCAGAACAAGATCTTCGCAGTGAACTCGTCGTTCACGTCAGTGTCAGAGGCAATGCCGACATTGGTTCGGTGCTCGGGTTCACATTGCTGTTGAAGAAAATCGAACGCATCGGCGACCAGGCCAAGAACATTCTCGAGCTTGCCGAGGCCGGCATTCAGCTCGCGCACTCGCCCGAGGCCGACGACCTATTGGCCGAGCGCCAGGTAATCTCCGCGCTCTTCGCCGAAGCCAGCGAACTTCTCGGCAATTCCGACGTCGGCGACGACGCCTTGAGCGATTATGCCACTCGCGTCGAAGCAATCATGGCCGAACACCAAGCGAAGATGGACGGCTTCATGACGTCCGAGCGGCCAGGCAAAGAGGTCGTGCCACTGGCCATCTACTACCGCTACTTACGCCGCACGGTCGCCAACCTGCTCGGCGTCGTGCGCTCGTCGTCCGAAACGTTTCCCCATGCCGACTACCTCGACGACGGAACCGTCGACACCGACGACTGACTGCAGGGTGACCGCCTCTAATCGGTCATCTCAGACTCGATGGCCTGATGAACAGCGATGTTCGGTTCGCCTCGAACGCCGAGTTGTTTGCGAAGCGCGACGAGTTCTTTTAGGTTGTCGCCTTCGAACGAGAGGGTCCGCAATACCTCGCCAGTCTCGAGAATCTTGATGTCGGTGGCCTCGGCTCGCAAATCGCCAATGCGGTAGCGACGTCGGTTTTTGGTTACGAAGACAGCTCGCACGCCCGAACCTGGTTCAAGGTTCGCCACTGCCCTTGCCAAGTCATAGGACTTTCCTTGCTGGGGTCGTTCGAGCCGCAACTCGTCGAACAGCTGATCAAAAGGTGATGGGGCGGTGTCTGACGATCGGTGTTTGTCTCGAGACCATTGTTCGAAACCCTTGTCAGCGGACACCAGCTGTTTGATCTTGAGCGTGTTGTCGCGGACCTTGGCGTTCCATGAGTGATCGTCGACGATCAAATAGCAATCCTTCACCTTCTCGGTTGTTACTTCCGAGGCCAGGCGCGCCAGTTTCTTGCGTGCCTTGCGATGTGCCCCCCAAACCCGAAATTCGTATCGGGCACGGCGACCCTCGCTGTCGAGTTGAATCTTCTTGTTCGCCATGCAGTCATTACGGCATCCCGCAATGACACTCAATCCTAGGCGAAAAGGCGCTATTCACTGGGCATCCCGGCGTTGTGCGGTACGCCTGACCCTTCGAGCGCCATCAGCACGACGCCAGGAGACCTGACATGATCTGCCTTGGAGGTTTGTAACCGATGATGATCGCAGACGCTGCTGGACCCTTTCCACGAACGGTGTACACCGTCAAACCGGGCGACACGATCGCGGACACCGTCGACCTGCTTGCCGAGCACGGCATCGGCGCTGTCGTGGTAACCAGCGATGGAACCAGTGTCGATGGCATCATTTCTGAGCGCGACATCGTTCGCTTCTTGGCCCAAGAACAAGAAGGCACGTTGCGGATCAAGGTCGAAGACCTGATGACCCGCAAGGTCGTCACCTGTTCGCCGACCGACGAGATCGACACGATCATCGGCCAAATGCTCACTGGCCGGTTCCGTCACATGCCCGTGGTCGATGATGCGACCGGCCTCTGTGGACTGGTCAGCTTGGGCGATCTCGCCGGTGCTCGTATCACGGCCGGATGAGTCACCCATTGGTCGCCAGGTCACGTCAGCGGCGCAAGTTGGCGGTGGCAGCCTTCACCCTCGAGTGACATCGATCTCGTAGGCAACAACCACACGTTTGTAGGCGATGCCGAACTCTCGACGCCGGATGTCGCGTTCTGGCGGCAGGTATTCGAGCACCACAAGATGGTTGCTGGCGATGGCAAAGCCGTTGCGGGTGCGAGCTGCGATCGATTTGTGCCACTCGCGTTTCGCTCCATCGAGACTCAGCGGAGCGTGCTCGAGCTGGGTTGCGAGCGATCGTCGATCTCGCCCAAACGCATCAACAAGCAACTGCAGATGCTGCTCATCGCGCAGGCGTCCTTCGAGATCGCTCATCGGATGTTCGATACCCGTCGTGTGCAAACGGATGAAATGTTGCACGGTCAACTTGACGTCGACATCGGCACCATCGATTAGTCCGTGGTGGACCACCCGCTCGAGCGGCGGATAACGACGCACCAGGCGGAAACGTCGAGGAAGCGACAGCCGGGTCGACGCTGACGGAGTCTCGCGTCGCCGAACGCCGCGTTGTGGTGCACTATCGGGCCGCCACACGGCCGGAAGCACCGAGTCATAGCCGTACGTGCTCGGTGGCTTTACACCGTAATAGAGGGAGCGTTCACCCCGCAGATCGATGACGGGTTCATCATGTTCGGCATTGCCGGTCAGAGCCCAACTGCGGCGCCTCTGTCTCACGACGCGCGAACTTAGCCGTCGCTCGTCGAAAGTCTGCGGACCCCCGACCGGAGCACCCCTACCAATGTCGATCAGGTTCCAAGAAGTTGCTTGGCGGCATTGCCTGCTCGATTGTTGAGGTTGGCTTGGCCGCACACCAGGATCAGCTCGGCGAGTTCGATCTCGGAGAAGTGAGCGCGTAATTGCTCAACCAGCTCGGTTTCGAGGGCATGCGATGATGATCCGCAGAGCGCGTCGGCCAACCCGAGCGCTGCGTTCGTTGACTCGTCGAAAACATCACTCCACCGGTCGGGTGTTTCGAGGGCAGCAATTTGTTCGTCGGTCACGCCGCGACGTCGCGCCGAAATCACATGGCCGCCCTTGCACGTCTCGCACTCGTTGATGATCGAGCTACGGAGGAACACCAGCTCTTTCAATGTGGGCGCCACGACCTGGTCATCAGCCCAAAGTGCCGACCCGAACGCCTTGTAGTGATCAGCGGTGCCTTCGACCAGAGCCAGGGTGTAGGCCAACGGAGCTCCGGACAGCTTGATTCGTGTCTTCATGGTTTCAAGTATGGCCCATTGGTTCGGTACCGCTGCTGAAAATGGCCATCGGGCCGTTGTGGCAGACTTCACCCAGGCGCCCTGTCGCCTTCTTGGGAAGACCGACGTTGCCGGCGATGTCAGATGCTTCACTAGCGACGCACGTCGACCACACAACCAGCACGAGGGAGAACCAGTGACCGTCGAGGACACCGCACGAGCGTTGATGGCAATGGATGATCCCGAGCGACGAGCTGCGGTCGCTAAAGGCGAATTCGCCATGCTGGGCGACTTCGATCTCAGTCGCGAAGAGCAGCGCCTGGTGGTGCATGCCGCTCGGGGCCAATCCAGCGACGAAGGTGTCGAAGGGTTCGGATCGTTCGCCCCGCCGTATGTGCCACTCGGGCCGGTCGTCACGCTGATGGGCGCCATCCGTTATGTCGAAGACGGTCTGGGCACTTCGCGTACGCCGTTGCGGCAGGACTTCTCGAATTGGACCGCCAAGATCGGCGCCCAAGGCACCTGGTGAACGCGGAACCCGCCAAACCACTCAGCTCGGTGCGCGGCCGAATTCTCGACCTCGATGGCCATGTCATGTTCGGGCCTCGGGTCTTCAGCAAGCTGCTCGACGAGGAGCATCGAGCGCCGATACTC
The DNA here is from genome assembly GCA_041688925.1 of Acidimicrobiales bacterium. Taxonomy (GTDB): domain Bacteria; phylum Actinomycetota; class Acidimicrobiia; order Acidimicrobiales; family UBA10347; genus UBA10347. The sequence continues at coordinate 8,298 of JBDNHG010000380.1, forward strand.
GCGTGGCTGAAGCCGATGTTCGCGGGCATGACCGACGAGCTACGTGCGTCCGCCCGCGAACGCGCCCTGCACGATGTCGGCGCAGTCCGCGGCTTCGTCGCACTCGGAGCCGATGATCCCGTTGACCGGTTGCTTGCACTCGACCGCCCGGGCATCGATCGCCAGCTGCTGCTGCCCCCGTGGCCTGGCCGACATTGGACACGCCCGGCGCTGCCGCCCTCGCCAGCCGGCGCCGATACAACGACTGGATCCGCAACTGGACGAGCGAGTCGACTCGGCTGGTCGGCGCGGCGTTGCTTGCAATGCACGAACCCGACGCCACATTGATGGAAGCACGGCGCATCGCCGCCCAAGGTTTTCGGGCGGTCGAGATCCCCTTCGCCGCTCCACCGGGCCGCTGTTCTCCTGCAGACCCCGCGTGGGATCCGGTGTGGCGCGTACTTGCCGAGGCCGGCATAGCAATCGTGCTCCACCTCGGCGGCGGCGGTGCGGGGACCGCCGTTCCGGCCTACCGCAACTTTGTCGATCCGGGTTGGAATCGCATCGCGCATTTGCGCACCGACATGTTCCCCGAATGCATGAAGACGCTGAGCGAGAACGCCAACGCAGGCCCAGTGTCGCTCGCAACGCTGCATATTCCGGC
>JBDNHG010000381.1:0-10278 GCA_041688925.1 Acidimicrobiales bacterium
CACCAGCGAGCGCGTCGGCAGACGCAAACATTATGAGATCAACACCAAGATGCCGATGCGTCACCCGCTCGAAGTTCAACACAGCGTGAACGACCTGATCGCGTCACTCGAGCAGTAGGGCGTCTTCCGTTGAGGTGAAAATGCTGCAAGCGCGTGGACGCACCGCCGACGAACTTGATCTATGAGCAGCGCTTGCGCATGATTCGGGCCAGGGAGCGCATAGCGAGTTTGAACCCAGTGGCACCGATTCGTGCAGCGAGTGGTGCAAAGAGCTTGGGCATATAGCGCACGTCGACATCCTCGATCCATTCGAGTTCGGTTGCATCGCCGTCGGCTCGCACCGTGAACGCCGCAGTTCCGGCGAGTATCGGGCCGAGCTTGTCGACAGTGCACGAACCGATCTGCCGCTCGGGGTTCCAATCGATCGCTGCCACTCGCATGCGATCCTCGAGTGCCAACCGGCCAATGCCGGTCCATGCGGTGAACTGCGCTCCGATGGCCAGCGGATCACCGTCGGCTAGCTCGACCCGAGTAGCCGGAATCCAGTTGGCGTGGCCGCGCCAATCGACGAGCTCGTCCCACACCGTCTGCGCTGATTCTTGAAATCGATGACGAACCGTGAATCGAACCAAACCCATGGGATCACCGTCTCACATGATCTAGGCAAACAACGAGTCAAACGTGTGGTTGATCTGAGGCGATGGTCGGCCAATCCATCGGGTTGCCAGCTACCTGCACGCGATGCAGCACCCGTCGCTCGTTTTGGATGTCGTAGCCGAGCGTGCGATGCATGATGGTGCGGTTGTCGAAGACGACGACGTCGTGGGGCTGCCATCGATGTTCGCAGAATACATCATGCACGGGCAGCTGGGCTTCGATCTCGGCGAACCATTGCTGACTCTCGGCCGCGTCGCGGCCGACGATGTGAGAAGCGTAGGTGCCCATATACAACGACACGGAGCCGTCGCCGATGGTTCGCAGCCAGGGACGCTCGACCAAAGCGTCCGGGTGCGTGTCGCTGCAATGCACGAGTCGAAGGCGCGCTATCTCGGCTACGTCTTCGGGCGGTAGCAGGCGTAACGCTCTGTGCATATCGGCGAACTGGGTCTGACCGCCACGCTGCGCAACCTCGACGGCATACATCATCGAGAAGCGCGGGGGCACGGGGCGAAACGAGCCCTCGGCATACCAGCGCGGCTTCAGATTGTCTGCCACGCGGGTTGCGTCGACGACGATCCGGTCATCGGCTGAGACATTCGTCCACTCAGCGATCTCAGGATGATCGCGATGCGTCTGGTCACCGTCATCGGCTCGCTCGACCTCGCCGAATAGACCAGCGAACCGAAGCAACTCGGTTGGCGAGAGGCTGCTGGTGCGAATCACCAGAACGGCGTGCCGCTCCAACTCGCTGGTGAGCGTCGCTGCGAGCTCGTTGTCGGGTCGGTTGTCATCCAATCGGTCGAGGTCGAGCCCGAGCACCTCGGCTCCGAAAGGCGCAGCGAGCGGGGTGAACTCGAGCGGGGTGAACTCGAGCGGGGTGAACTCGAGCGGCGTCACGGAGCGCCACAACAGCTGTTCATGCCGATTCGGTGGCGGTGGTGCTGCGTTCCGCGCTGGCCTTGAACTGAGCGACCGCTGGCAGCAGTCGCTCATCATGCGTCGAGATTACGATCGTTCGACCGCGGTCACGAAGGCGACGCAGCAGCTCGACGACCGACTCGGCACTGATGTGGCCGAGGTTGGCGGTCGGTTCGTCTGCCAGCAGGACCATCGGGTCGCCGACCAGACCTCGGGCCACCGCAACACGTTGCTGTTGGCCACCGCTCATCTGCACCGGCTTGTGGCCGCCTCGGTCACCGAGACCGACCTCGTCGAGTAGTTGGTCGGCACGCGCCAATGCCACTTTGCGTTTCGTGCCGGCAAGTAACAGCGGCGCCGCTACGTTCTCGCGTGCGGTCAGCGAGGGAATCAGATTGAAACCTTGGAAGACGATGCCGATCGTCGAGCGTCGGTACTGCTCGAGCGCGTTGCCTTTCAGTGCCAACACGTCAGTGTTGTTGACGGTGACGGTTCCTGATGTCGCTGGAATCATGCCGCTCAGTATCGACAGCAGTGTCGTCTTGCCCGAACCCGACGGGCCGAGAAGAGCCACGAGTTGTCCGGGTGGGGCATGAAGGCAGAACCCGTCGAGCGGGCGCACGGTGTATCGGTCGGTGGTGTATTCGACCACCAGATCGTCGACAGCTACCAGATACGGGCTCATCCGAACGCCTCGGCTGGTGCCGTGGCACGAACCTTCATGACGCCGGCAAGGCCGGCGGCGAGTGCTGCTGCCACCGCCCCGGCGCCGATCGTGAACCATGCAGAGGACGCCACCCGAACCTTGAGCGGGAAGCTGGGGGCAAGGAACATTTGCAGCACGCCGGCCACGGCCACAGCGAGCAGGGTCATGACCACACCCTGCACCAAGAGTGATAGGCCGAGGTCGCGATTCTTGCCGCCAACGGCCTTGAGTACCGCAAAGTCGCGGGTGCGCTCGAGGGCGCTGATGTAGATGATGGCGGCGATGATGATGATGGTGATCAACCACAACAACACCTGAACCAGGGTCACCGACGCAATCGCTCCGTCCAGTGGCAACAACGTGTCTTCGGCGACTTCGTCGGGGGTCATCAGTTTCAATTCGGGCGGCAGGCGTTCGGGGATCTGATCGGTCAGTCTGGCGAGTATCAGATTGCGTCCACCGAGTGCGATGTCTTGGTGAAATCCGAGTTCGACGAACACAATCGGCACGCCTGCAAGCACGGTCGCGTCGCTTGTCAGGCCGACCACACGACCAGGCGCCCGTCCGAACAAGACCGGGTCTCCGACCTGGTAGCCGGCCGATTCATCGATGACGATGTCACCGGGCTGAAGCGGATAGGTGCCGGTGGTCAGCACAGGTTCGGTTGCTCGGTCATAGTTGCGACCCACGATCGAGACTCGAAGGCCATCGAGGGAACCCATGGTGACCAGCACATCGTCGCCAGGAACTGACGTGAACATCTCAGCATCGATCGGCCGAGGCGAGGTGAACGGGCCGCCGGTGCCCTGGGCGACGATCCAGTTTCGATCGCCGCCGGCACGCTGGGTTGCCAGGCCGGGTTCGGTATTGAACTGATTCACCAGGCCCGACATGATGAACAACAACGTCATGACGATCGCCATGAGCAAGATGGTCAGCCCGACGATCCACCGTCGGTACTGAAGGTCTCGCAGAATGAGCAAGAACATTAGATGTGGCCCGACGATCCACCGTCGACGCTGATTGCTTGGCCGTTGATATATGAGGCGGCGTCTGAACTGAGGAAGACCACCAGGTTGGCAACTTCCTCGGGTGTGCCATAGCGCCCCACGGGAACGCCTTTGGAGTTGTTGGCCAAGATTTCTTCTTGTGACTTGCCGCTGGATTCGGCGAGTTCATCGGCCGCACGGTCCCACATGGCGGTGTGGACCAGACCGGGCAGGACCGAGTTGACGAGCACGCCGTCGCGTCCGTATTTGCCGGCGAGGGCCTTGGCGGTCGAGATCATGGCTGACTTGGTCGCCGCATAATCGATGAGCGCGGCGTTCGGGTACAAGGCGCCGACGGTCGAGATCATCACGATGCGACCCCATTGGCGGGCGCGCATCCGTGGCAAGACGCTGCGGGTGCAACGAACCGCAGACATCATGTTGAGCTGAAAGAGTTGCTCCCACTCGGCGTCTTCCATATACAAGAAGTTGCGCGACGGCGATGCGCCGACATTGTTCACCAGGATGTCGGCATCGCCGACGTCGCGAGCGACCGCAGCGAGAAACCCGTTGGTCGAGTCGGCGTCGCTCATATCGGCGACATAGCCATGCACAGCATCGCTGTATGCAGCAAGTTCGTTGACGGCGTCGGTGCCACGAGCGCAGAATGCAACGTTGGCGCCATGGTCGGCGAGCAGCCGTACGGTCGCTGCGCCGATGCCCATGCTTGCGCCCGTCACGATGGCAGTGCGCCCCGTGAGATCGAGATTGATCACTTGTTTCCCCCGTCTTTGCCGCGGACCTGTCACGGCGACGACAGATTGTCTCGGAAGTAGCCGCGCTAGTCAAACCCGATGCCGTAATCGGCCACGCCCGGGTGTGCGTAGGTGCCTGCTAGAGCTGTGTTCACGGAAAGTGGGTGGTATCTGGTGTACATTGTCGAAGACGCGGGCGATGTGCTCTCGCTTGTCGAGCTTCGAGCGACGCGTCTCACCCCCACAACCGTTCACTGCGCCACCGGCACTCGATCTTCCCGCCTTTTGGCAATGGTGGCTTTCCGGGCAATGATGTGGACGGTTCGACCCTGAGGATGCCATGAGCTACGAAACCATTCTGACCGCTGTGAATGACGGCGTGTTGACGATCACCATGAACCGGCCTGAGAAGCTCAACGCGTGGATCCCGAAGATGGGCGCCGAGATGGCAGAAGCGGTCGTGGCTGCAAATGCTGACGATGACGTCGTCGCCATCATCGTGACCGGTGCTGGGCGAGGATTCTGCTCCGGCGCTGACATCGCCGAGGTGTTTCAAGCCCAACTCGACGGCGACTCAGAGGAGCGCTCGCCCTATGACTGGGTCACCCTGATGCGGTCGTGCAAGCCGATCATCGCGGCCGTGAACGGTCCAGCAATCGGCGTCGGGCTCAGCCAAACGATGTCGATGGACCACATCATTGGTGCCGCTGGCGCTGAGATGAGCCTGCGGTTCGTCAAGGTAGGCGTGGTGCCCGAGTTGGCGAGCTCGAACCTGGTGCCAATGCGAGTCGGCTTCGGCAAGGCCAGCGAGCTCATGTTGACGGGCAAAACCATCCTGGCCGAAGAAGCCGCGGAGATCGGGCTGATCGACAGCGTGGTCGCCCCCGACGAGATCTTGAATGCAGCACACAAGATGGCCCATGCCATGGGCGATAATTCGCAAGCATCGCTGCGGTACACGAAACAGCTCATGACCGAGAACATGAACCGGTCGTCGCTTGGCGAAGTGCAGCGGCTCGAAACCAAGCTGCTCAACCAGGCCTATGAAACCGCTGAACACAAAGAGGCCATTGCGGCATTCCTCGAGAAGCGTGAACCCAACTTCAAGGCCGCACGCGAGGGCTGATCTGATGCCGAGGTTTTAGGGGCCTAGCGAGTAGGTCGACAAATCCTCTGGTAGGCCCACGAGCTGCGCGGCTTTCGAGCTTCGCGCTCTGCCTACTCGCGCAATCTCTTAGCGTCCTACGACGTCGTAGGCGGCGGTGACCAGGTTGGCGCCGCGCATATCGCCCAAAAGGCCTTCGGCCATGCGGTTCATCATGTAGGCGATGGTCATGTTGCGTTCGGTGTCGACGATGATCGACGATCCGCCCCAACCACCCCAGTAGCCGATCTTGCCCTGAGGAAGATGTGGCGCTGCCTCGGAAGGCAGTGCGTAGCCCATGCCGAACCGTACGGGCAGGCCGAGCACGAGATCGGTGCCATAGGCCTGCTCGTCGAAGATGAGTTCGATGGTCTCGGGCGAGAGCAGCGTGACGCCGCCAGCGGTGCCGCCATTGGCGACGACTGCCTGAATACCGGCGACTGAACGGGCATTGCCGTGGCCATTGGCTGCGCCGATCTCGGCCTTGCGCCACGGGGTTTCCCACGATGTTTCGGCGGCTGGGGCCGGGCCGGTGAAGGTCTTGAACCCGGGGCTATTGACGTCGATTGAGTCCATGTCGATCGGCAGCGGTGGAGGAGCGATGACGTTAGCGATGCGACCGAACTCGCTTTCGGCGAGTCCGATATGGAAGTCGCCGCCGAGTGGGCCGGCGACCTCTTCGGCGAAGAACTTGCCGAGAGTGCGACCATCGATGCGGCGGATGACCTCGCCGATCAGATGACCTTGATTGAGGGCGTGATAGCCCGACGCGGTGCCTGGCTCCCACCACGGCTCCTGGGCAGCGAGCATCGAGGTTGACTTGTCCCAGTCGTAGATGTCTTCAGTCGTTACCGGCTGGGCCCACCCAGACACACCCGAGGTGTGACCCATCAGCTGGCGCACCTCGATGGCCTCTTTGCCGTTCTGGGCAAACTCGGGCCAGTAGTCGGCGACTGGTTTGTAGAGATCGAGCAGGCCGCGTTCTACGAGCACGAGTGCACTCAGGAAGGTCATGGTCTTGGTCGTCGACCAGACGTTGGTGATCGTGTCTTCTTGCCACTCGGTGGTCTTGGCCTCGTCGGCGTGCCCACCCCAGATGTCGACGACGGTCTCGCCGCCAACGGTCACACATACCGAGGCGCCGACGTCCTCGCCCGAGTCGATCGAGTCGCTCAGCAAGAGCCCCATCTTCTCGAATCGAGCGTCGGAGATCGTTCCCTTGATTTCAGCCATGCTCTAGCTTCGCACGCCGTTGCCATGATTGGCGAACGGGCGTTGTGTCGAGGTGGATCAGCCAGCCATGCGTTGCACAGCGCCGAGCAGAACCGAGGCACCGCGTTCGGCTTGTTCGATCGAGATGTTCTCGGCCTCGTTGTGTGAGAGCCCGTCGTCGCACGGAACGAAGATCATCGACGTGGGGTAGTGGGCAGCCACGTAACAGGCATCGTGGCCGGCGCCCGAGACCATGCGCTTGTGGCTGAAGCCGAGTGCTTCGACCGATGACTCGACGGCGGTGATGCAGTCATCGTGGAACTTCACCGGCGGGGAGTCGGTATCGACATGAATTGCCGTTGTCACGCCGTGACGTTCGACCTGTGCGGCGACGATCTCGCGCATGGCGGCATCCATAGCCAGCAGGGTGTCGCCGTCGGGATTTCGCAGGTCGAGCGAGAAGACGATCTTCTCGGGGATGGTGTTGGGCGAGATTGGTTGGCTGCGGAACTGAGCAAAGGTCGCACGTGCCCATGGCGCATGTTCTGCCGCAAGCGCGTAGACGCCTGCCAGGATGTCGCCCAGAGCGCGCGCTGGATCCTTGCGCACCTCCATCGGTGTCGGCCCCGCATGGGCGGGATGGCCACCGAGCTCGATCGTGTACCAGCGGAATCCTTGCACGGCGGTGACGATGCCGATCTCGATGGCGTCTGCCTCGAGGATCGGGCCTTGTTCGATATGCAACTCGAAGGCTGCGGTGTAGGGCCGGGGTCGGGCTGCCAGCTCGCCGTCCCAACCCAGGCGTTTGAGCTCTTCGCCGACAGACTTGCCATCGAAGTCTTCGTGCTTGAGTGCCTGTTCGAGCGGCAGCGCGCCGCCCCAGACAGCCGAACCCATCATCGATGGTTGGAAGCGTGACCCTTCTTCGTTGGTCCACACCGCGACCTCGAGCGGGGCTTCGGTAACGACGCCCATGTCGTTGAGCGTCTCGACGACTTCGAGGCCGCCGAGCACGCCGTAAACGCCGTCGAATCGGCCGCCCGTCGGTTGCGTATCGAGGTGCGAGCCGACCAGGACTGGCGGCTTGTCTGGGTTCGTGCCGGCCCGAGTTGCAAACAGGTTGCCGATCTCGTCGAACTCGAACGTGCAGCCTGCTTCGGCTGCCCACGACATGAACAGGTCGCGGCCAGCCTTGTCGTCGTCGGAAAGAGCCTGGCGGTTTGATCCGCCTGCGACACCAGGGCCGATCTCGGCCATGTCCATCAGTCGCGACCACAGTCGGTCGCCGTTCACTCGAGGTGCGTTCATCGAAGATCCTTCAGCCGAGGAGTCATAACACTAGCCGTGATCGTGCATCGGCACGGCGAGCATTGATGCCTCGAATTTTGGCCGGAGGCGACGGCGTGGCACCATCAAGGGACTCAAGAACGCAAGGAAAAACTTATGGGAATTTGTGACGGCAAGGTAGTGATCGTGACGGGCGCCGGGCGTGGCATCGGTCGAGGTCACGCAATCGAGTTCGCGCGCCAAGGCGCCAAGGTCGTAGTCAACGATCTGGGTGGAGCCCGAGATGGCGAAGGCGACGATCTGTCGCCGGCTCAAGAAGTCGTTGCCGAGATCGAGGGCATGGGTGGCGAAGCCATCGCCAACGGCGACGACGTGTCGAGCTGGGATGGCGCCGAGGCGATGGTCAAGCAGGCAATCGATCATTTCGGCACGTTGCACGTGCTGGTGAACAACGCCGGCATCTTGCGCGATCGTATGTTGACCAACATGGCCGAAGACGAATGGGACGCCGTCATCAAGGTGCATCTCAAGGGCACCTTCGCCCCGATGCGCCACGCGGCTGGGTACTGGCGAGAGATGATGAAGCAGGACACGCCGGTCGAGGGCGCTGCTGTGATCAACACCACCAGCACCTCGGGCTTGTTCGGCAACCCCGGCCAGACCAACTATGGCGCGGCCAAGGCTGGCATCGCGTCGCTCTCGATCACAGCCTCTGCCGAACTCGGGCGATACGGCGTGACCGTGAACTGCATTTCGCCAGCGGCTCGTACCCGTATGACCGACGATCTGCCATTCGGCCAGCAAGACATCGAAAAGGGATCCTTCGACTTCCTGCACGCCGACAACGTTGCCCCAATGGTTGTCTGGCTTGGTTCCAACGAACAAGCTGCCCGCGAAGTAACCGGTCGTGTGTTCCTGGTCAACGGCGGCTTGATCAGCTGCATGGAAGGCTGGGAAGGCGGACCAAAGGCCCGCAAGGACGACCGTTGGGATCCAGCTGAGCTCAGCGATGTGATTCCTGGCCTCGTCGCCAAGGCCAAAGAAAACGTGATGACCCGCGGTCGCCGCCGCCCCGGCCAAGCGTCCTAAGCGAAGCCGTCACAATCAGGTCGTACAGTGTGCACTCCCCAGGGGAGTGCACACTGAGCCAAGGCGCGATTTGGGCCGCGGTGCGCTCTGTCAGCTGCGTTGGGCAGCCGCCAGGTTGTCGGTCACCACAAGGTCATCAGGCGACTGGCACCTTGCGGGGCTCGGTGACGAATTCGTCGAGGTCGGCCTTGCGAGTCCACTCGAAGAAGTCGACATTTCGATACGGCGAGTTGACCACGATGCGACCGCGCTCGTTGCGGTAGTAGCTCGACATGCCGGGGTGCGTCCAGACCATGTTCTCGTGTGCAGCATCGATTTGTGCGTTGTAGTCGCTGTGCACGTCAGGACGGATCTCGACAGCACCGAGATTGCCCTCTGTCATCTGCTCGACGAGGCTTATCAGATAGTGCATCTGCATCTCGATCACGTTGATCAGGCTGCCACCGTGGCCTGGTTGCAGGTTGGGACCGTAGAGCGTGTAGAAGTTGGGGAACTCAGGAATGAGGGCGCCGAGGTAGGCCTTGGCGTTGTCGTCTTCCCAGGCGTCGCGAAGCGACTTGCCGTTGCGGCCGATCGTCTCGTAGGTGTTGATGAATCGCAGCACATCGAAGCCGGTGGCCATGATGATGACATCCGCTTCGAAGCTCTCGCCTGACTCGGTTTGCAGCGAGGTCGCATCGATCGAGCTGACGTAGTCAGTCACCAAGTTGACGTTGTCGTTGCGCAACATGCGGTACCAGCCGTTGTCCATCAGCATGCGCTTGCCGAATGGTGGGTACGGCGGCACCACGACGTCGAAGAGTTCTTCTTCACGCTCGCCGAGTTCGTCTTTGATGTAGCGCTCGAAGAAGCCGCGGTGCCCGTCGTTGATTGCGTTCAGCGAACGTTCGGGATGTTCCCAGTTGGGATCTTTTTGCAGCGCTGGGTGGAGGCGGTCATTGAACGTCCAACCGAGACGCACGCGATACCACGCCTGATAGATGGGGTTCTCGCGCAGCAGGAATCGCAGCGAATCGGGAACCGGGGTGCGGAACTTCTCGAATGGGGCGGCCCAATGATTCGACTTCTGGAAGATGGTCAGTGATGCGACATCGTCCTTGATCAGCGGAGCGATCTGCATGCAGCTTGCACCGTTGCCGATGATGGCGACTCGTTTGCCTTTGAGCGAAACATCGTCGGGCCAGCGGCCGGTGTGGAACAACGGCCCTTGGAACGAGTCGATGCCATCGATGTCTGGCATGGTCGGCGGGTTGAAGATGCCAGCGGCGCTGACGACGATGTTGGCGTGCTTTACCTCGACCGATCCATCGGCATTGCGGATCGTGACTTCCCAGTCTTGTTCGACCTCGCGATATTCGGTGCGTTCGACGGTCGTGTTCAGCTCGACATTCTTGCGGAGATCGAACTTGTCGACGACCGCACGGAGGTAGTCCCACAGGTCGTCGCGCAGGGCGAAATACTCGGGCCAGTCGTATTGCATGAACGAGAACGAGTAGAGGTGGTTTGGCGTGTCGACGC
>JBDNHG010000382.1:0-7585 GCA_041688925.1 Acidimicrobiales bacterium
CGATTGCTTCTTCGAGCATCGCCGAACGTTCGGACGCCACGACCGCCTGAGCATCGAGCTCGTGACGTCGGCGTAAACCGAGCACGAACAACAGCAGCAACCGGCCCTCGCTGAGCTGGTCGAGTGTCGCCAGTTCCTTGGCGAGTCGTACGGGGTCACGCCCGGGCACGATCATGTTGGTTCCAAGCTTGAGTCGTTCGCGGCGGCCGGCAGCAACGCTCAATGCAGCGACCGGATCGAAGACGCCGGCTGTTATTACATCGGGCACCCAGATCGAGTCATACCCCAGATCGTCGAGTGCATCGACGAGGCGCAGGTACCCACGCGGGTCGTCGGTCGCTCCTGCGCCTGCTGCAACACCTATGCGAATCTTCACGTTCGGCAACCTAGTGGCGCGTAGGCGTCAACGCCAGGAATCTTGGCGTATTGATGCGCTCGCACCAGCGCTCCGTGCTCAAACGGGATGCGAGACACGAGCAACAGATTGTAGAGCGTCAGCGGTTGACCAGCTTGCCTGTCGGTACACCATCTGCATTCCGCCCCCGTCGAGGGACAAGGTTTGCAGCGACGGACGATGCGCGATAGGGGAAGGCCACGAAGCGGCGCTGACGCTCACGCGGCAGCGGATCTTTCGACACGATGCGGAACAAGATGTACGCCGCGATTATCACGAAGATGCCGGTGATCGTCCAGAAGAAAAGGCGGGGTCCGAACTGGCCCATGAGCGCAGCTGCGAGCAACGGGCCGATCACGGCTCCTGAGCCATTGACTCGGACCAACGTGCTGCTTGCGCCCAGAATCTCTTCGGCTTTGAGCCAATCGTTTGTGTACGCAACGCTCAGTGAATAGAACGGGAACAGCGCACCGCCGAGCAGCATCATCGCGAGCACTGCGATTGGTGAGTCCTCGCTGACCGCCAGCGCGACCAGCGGCGTGAGTGCAGTTGCGACCGCGACGGCGAACAAGACCCCTCGTCGCGGGAAATGGTCGGACAACAGACCAATTGGCCACTGGAATACCAGCGCCCCGACCATTGGAGCTGCGAGAAAGAGAGACAGTCGACCCGCACTCATGTTGGTTTGTGACGCATATACCGCGCCCATGCCGAGCAGAATTCCGGCGCCTGCGCCGCAGAAAAACGATGAATAGACGCCGGTCGGAACTCGTTCGATCAGCGCCCGAAGACCCATCGATTCGGGAACTGCGAGTGGCGGAGCGCTCGACGCAGACAAGGTCACTGGCACCAACGACATGGAAACGAGTACCGACACGAGCACGAACAGTGTGAAGCCAGATTGATCCTTGACGTTCAAAAGCAGCTGGCCGACGCCGATTCCACCCATGGAGACGATCATGTACACCGACAGAATTCGGCCACGAGTCTTGTTGGTTGCCAGATCGTTCAGCCACGACTCGACCACGACATAGATACCGGCCATACATGCGCCAAAAAGGAAACGCGTCGCCATCCAGGTCCACGGTGTCACGAACAAGGCCTGCAGCAACACCACGCTCGACGCAGTCGACGCGAGTGCGGCGAACACCCGGATGTGGCCCACGGTCTTCAATGCCCGCTCGACATATTTCGTGCCAGCAAGAAAGCCTGCGAAGTAGGAGGCCATGATGATGCCGGTGACGGTGAGGCTGAATCCAGCGGCCGCGCTGCGAACGCCCAGAGCAGAGCCGTTGAGACCGTTCCCGACCATCACGAACGCCAAACCGACAAACAATGCCCACGTCGCGGCCGCTACCGAGGTCCTCGGGATCAGTGGTCCGCCCGTCACCGATGCAGCATCGATCTGGCTGTCGATCACCGACATGGCATTGACATGGTCATCAATCATTGGTGCTCCGATGCGTCTGGGGCGACACAAGCAGTGACCGCCACACCGTCGAACCCGCCGTCACGTCGGGTTCGAGGCGCGCTGCAACGCCAGCAAAGCTGCAGCACGCAACGATCGCTCGCAGGTACGCAACGAATCTATGTGGAGTCGCACGTCACAAACTATGCCACCTCTGCGACCCGGCTTCTACCCCCGTGTCGCGGTTTCTCCGTGACGAGCGGCACGAGCCCGACCAGCTGCTCGGCGCTGCGATCGCACTTCATCAGATGCCCATCGCCGAAATCACGCCATGGGGTTCGTCTCACCGCGGCGGCGATCCATACTCGGGTGTTGCGGTCACGTTCTCGTCGAGCGGATAGATCGGTCGACGTACGTTCTCGAACGTGAACAGGCTGTTGTCAGAACTGGTGACACCAACGCCATTGCAGGCGATGTCACGGGTCGAAATATCGTGGAAACCCGCCCGGTAATGGATGCGCGATTTCAGGATCAGATACCGCATGTGCGTCGGCTCGATACCTACGCTGCGGAAACATCCCGGGTCCGAAGGTTCGACATTGCGTGAGATGACCACGATCTTGACCGGACCTACTTCGAGCACCGCAGTTGGCCCCATGTCAGTGGTGGTGCCGCGGCCCATCGGCACCGTCACCGGGAACTGCCCGTCGCTCAGCACCCGGATCTGACCCGTCACCAACAGCGGCTCGCCGACACGGCCGATCGCCGGCATGTCGGTCTTGCCGCCGAGCTCGATCGTGAGCTCGTTGCCGACACCGACGCGGGTCATCTCGCGTACCGCCTCGGGATCACAGATTGCGAACACGGCAACACTTTCAAGGCCTTGTTCGATGACCTCGGCCACCACAGCCATGGTGTCCTGGGTCCCACCCGAGGCAGCATTGTCGGCGTGGTCAAGAAGGATGATTGGACCATCGGTCATCGCTTTGGCTTCGGCGATTGTCTGGGACAACGGTTCGCTCTCGAACATGAACTCGGCGCGTTCGGCCCACGCTGCATCGAGAATCTCGTCGCGAGCATCCTGAGCCACCGCCTGATCACGATCCGCGATCGTGACCACCGACAGACCTGCATGCCAGATATCGGCAAGAGGGAATCCGCCGAATACCGATGACGCGAGCATGCCGCGCGACTCTTGCAGGCGGGCCATCTCGAGCAACGGGCCCATTGGTTCGTCTACATGGCCCATACGCAGCGTTTGCGCCAGGATCGGCCGGCTTCCCCACACCATGACCGGATCGATCTCGCCCGCGAGTGTTCGCACGAGCAGCCGTCCGGCGTGCTCACCCGCTTCGTACATGTCGAGATGCGGATACGTCTTGTAGCCCACCAGGACGGTGCAATTGTCGACGATCTCGTCGGTCATGTTGGCGTGCAGGTCAAGGCTGATAGCGATCGGGAGTTCGGGCGCTATCGACCGAATGCGAGCAAGCAAGGTGCCTTCGCCATCGACGGTCGTCTCGGTCACCATCGCGCCATGCAGGTCGAGCATGACCGCATCGCAGCCGGCTTCGACCGCGGCGCAGATGCGGTCGCACATGTAGGTATAGGCGTCAGCATGCACCTTGCCGCTGGGCGCGGCATTACCTGCAATTGGGGTCACGATGTTCCATCCGGCGTCGTCGGCCACGTCGAGCAGGCCTCCAATGCCGGTACCGGTGCCCTTGAAGCGCTGGTACACGTCGGCGCCCTCAGGCACGCCGAAGCCGCCGCGCCCGAACCGCTCGAGCGGCGTCGGCACCGGAGAAAACGTGTTGGTCTCGTGTTCCATCATGGCGACGACGACCCGAGTGCTTCCGTTGTTACTCATGCCCGATCTTTGCACGCGCATCGACCGCGCCGAATTTTTACGTCCCCTGCTTGGTTCCAGGTGCGGGACGTAACAATTCGATGGTCAGGTGCCTTTGTAGTTCAGAATGGTGTCGAGGCGGTGCTCGATCTTGACCAGGTCGCGCTGGTTGTTCATGACCTCGCTGATGTCCTTGTAGGCATCGGGATGTTCGTCGAGCAGCGCCTGGGGATCGTTGTTCCAGGCGATGCCATCCATCGCCTTTACCAACGACTCGGTGCTCAACTGCTTGCGGGCCGCAGTTCGCGACAGGCGACGACCGGCACCGTGCGACGCCGAACGGTACGAGTCGGGGTTGCCCAAACCCGACACGATGAATGAGCCCGTCGCCATCGAACCAGGGATGATGCCCCACGTGCCGATTGACGCGTCGATGGCACCCTTTCGGGTGACCCACATCTCGCGGTCGTGATGCACTTCGCACGACGCATAGTTGTGGTGGCACTGGATCTGCTCGCCGGCAACGACACGGTGTCCAGTTTCTCGACCTTCGTTGGACCCTTCGTTAGCTGCCTCGGTCATCACCGAGCTGAGCACGGCGATTACCGCTTGCATCATCTGGGCGCGGTTCTCGAGCGCGTAGTCCTGCGCCCACAACATGCCGTCGATATAGCGTGCGAACTCATTGGTTCCCTGCACGAAATGCGCGAGGTCAGGGTCGACGAGTGGGGCGTAGAGCACCTTCTTCATGTTGTTGCGTGCCTTGCCGATGTGCTCTTGCGCAAAGAGATTGCCCGGTCCGCGCGAGCCCGAATGCAAAACAATCCAGACGCAGTCGCTCTCGTCGACCGTGAGCTCGACGAAGTGGTTCCCGCCGCCGAGCGTTCCGAATTGCGCTGCGATCTTCTTGGCGTTGAAGCGGTCGCTCTGCACTTGGGGAGCGCTGCGCACGAGCCGATCAAGCGCAGGCGAACGCACGCCGGACGTGTGTGAACCGGCATTGCGGTTGCCTCGACGAGGCTGGCCCGATGGCACTGCAATGCGGATGCCATCGTGGATCTTCGCCAGATACGGGTCGACCTGTTCACGACTGAACACCGTCTTCTGAGCGACCATGCCGCAGCCGATGTCGACGCCAACCGCAGCCGGGATGATCGAGTCAGCGGTCGCCACTACCGAACCAATGGTTGCACCCATGCCCAGATGGGCATCGGCCATGAGCGCGAGCGGCTTATTGACGAAATCGAGGCTGGCGGTGCGCTGGGCTTGCGCCATCGTCTGCGCGTCGAGGTCGGTCGCCCAGCTCAACACATCGTTGTGGCGGATTGGGGTTGTCTTGTTGGGGTGACTCATGACGTACCTCTCTCGTCAAGAGTCTTGCGCATCGGCTGTAATGCAGCCGCGTGATTACGGCTACCTCGTCATCACGATGGAAAACTACCTGCACGTTGCTGCACCCAGGCTGTAACACTCGCTCACGCCAAACGTCTCGAAACCACAAACCCCAACAACCTCACGGAGAACCAAGTGAAGATCAATCCCGAAACCGCAGCGACCCTGGGCGACAAGCTCGCCAGCCTGAACCTCACTGAGGAAGAAGGCGTGCTGCTCACCACCCTGTTGGCCGACGACTCGGAGGTCAGCGGATTCGGTCGCTACGGGGAACGTCAAGGAGTCACCCTCAATTACGAAGAGATCAAGGTCACCTATCTTTCCAAGGTGATCAGCCCGCTTCCCAAGAGCTGGAACATCGAACAGGGCTCGGCCGCCTACACCGAGGTCGAGTGGACCTAGGAGACCGGCCGGAATTGGGCTGCTGGGGTCATCCAGCGGCTCCATTCTGAGCTGCGCGCCGGGGCCAACACGATCGAGCCAGCCGGAGCAACCGGGCGACGCTTGAGCTTCCAGCCGAGCTCGGCCAAAAATTTGTCGCCTTTGCGTGAATTGTGCGCCGGGCACATCAGCACGCAGTTCTCCCACGATGTGGCGCCACCGCGTGAGCGCGGAACCAGATGGTCGACGGTCGAGCCACGCTCGTCGCACCTGTCCACCTGGCAGCGTCGATCGTCGCGTGCGCTCAACGCTGCCTTCGAGAAACGAGGCGTGCGGTGCGCCCGCATGCCTGCGAACGTGACCATCTGCATCAAACGCACGACCTGAGGAAGCGGAAATTCCGCGCCGCCGGCCGATCGAACGATGCGGTCACCGGCTTGTTCGACCATCTCTGCCCGACCGCTTATGACGAGCGTCATCGCCCGTTTCCAAGACACCACGGTCAGCGGTTCATAGGAGGCGTTCAGTAGTAATACCGACATGGCTGTCCTCCGTTGATGTGTTTTGATCCGTGCGTGCAGCCCCCATTGTGACCCACTACGCCGGTTGATGCTCAGCAATATGGTGGGCTCCTCGGAGGCGAGACAGCCGATCGCAGATTCCCGATAACGTCGGACCATGAGTCTCGACCCGTGCCCTCCGTCACCCAACTGTGTGTGCTCGCAAGGCGACCCGGCCGACGCCGAGCACTATTTGGACGCAATCGACTATGACGGCTCGGCCGATGCAGTCCTTGACGCCGTCGTCAAAGCAATCGAGTCATCGCCACGAGCCACGATCACCAGCCGCTCCCAAGATCGCATCGATGCCGTTTTTGTGTCCCTGATCTTTCGCTTCAAAGACGACGTTTCATTCCTCGTCGACAGCGCCCAAGGCAAAGTCCATTTTCGCAGCGCGTCTCGCGTCGGCCATAGCGATCTGGATGCAAATCGCAAGCGGCTGAACGCCCTCATTCCTCGGATCAAGGCAAACCTCTAAGGGCATGGACACACCCCGCACGCATCGCATCTGGGGCGTGGTCGCGGTGCTGGTTCTAACAGCGTGCAAAAGCAACGCAACAGTCGAGCTGATGGATGCCGCATCGCCGGCGGCGTCAACCACCGAACCAACGCAAACAACCCAGACGCCCACAACCTCTGGCCCCACTCCCGCCGGCCCCACTCCCGTTGATGGGCAGGCCCGCTTCGAGCTGCAAGGCGAGCTTCCACTGAGCACGGTCGAAGTCAACGAATTGATCGAGTTCATCGAACAAGAGACGGGCCGCACATTTCTGCGTCCCCCGGTGATTGTTGCCCAGTCGGCCGAGGGCTTTGTCGAAGGTCTCACCGACGACATCGGCGACTTCCAATCCGATGCCGAAACCGACATCCGTTCGTTGCAGGCGTTGGGGCTCACCGACCGCGGCGTCGGCGAAGTGGCGGCAGCGTTCGAGGAACTCTTGCTCTCTCCCGACGGCATCCTTGGCTATTACGACCCGGACCCTGATCAGCTCTATGTGCCGGTAGCCGCAAGCGGCGACGATGCATTCCGCAGCCTGCTCGTACACGAGCTGGTGCACTCGCTCGATGGGCAATACATCGACCTGACGGTGCTCGATGAACTCGTCGAGGAAGCCAAGATTTCAGGTGACTTCGAGCCTGTAGTGGCATTGCAAGCGGTAGCCGAAGGACGCGCGTCGTCGGTACAGAACCGCTGGATGGCCGCAAATGGCGTGACACCCGAGGTTCCTGATGACTTGGGCGCAATGGCCGACGTGCCACCTGCCTTGCTGCTCTCGCTCAGCATTCCGTATGCCTTCGGCGAACAGTACGTGAACCTCAACGGCGGTGCCGCCGGAACTTGGGATGTGCTCGAGAACCCGCCTGCGTCAAGCGAAGAGTTCATAGTGCCGGGCACGTCACGGAACGAAGTCATCATCAACGTCGCCACACCACCCGCCGATGGCCCAGTCCTCAAAGAGGTCGTCTTTGGCGCATCCGACATCTTCGTCTGGCTGCTCGGCGAAAGCCTTGAACCCGACCCAGAGCTGCTGTTCCCGGCGTTTGGCGCTATCGACGGGTGGGCCGGCGGTCGGGCCGTGCTCTGGGGCGACGACGCCGAG
>JBDNHG010000383.1:0-3279 GCA_041688925.1 Acidimicrobiales bacterium
ATCTGGCGCATGATCATGTGCAGGTGTCGGGTCGTCGCATCGGCATGTCGATCGAAGACTTCGAACTCAGTCGACACGGGCAGCAGCGAAACATCCGTGTCCGCTGCCAGACCTATGGAGCGGCGTGGAGTGTCATCCGAACCGAGCCGCTGCTGCTGACTCTTGCCGAACCGTATGCGGCGATGCTCGCCAGCGATACGGACGATGTCCCTGAGGTGATCGTCGTCGGCTGTCCGATCGATGTGCCGCCAATGGAATGGCATCTGTACTGGCATGCCAGCCGAGATGGCGATGCGGCCAACGCCTGGATTCGTCACCAGCTCGAGACGATCGATTGGACGCCGACTTGAACACGAGGTGACTCGCTGGCGAGCGTCGCTGCGTACGGTTCGAGGCGTCCCAATTGTCCAGGCGCCAGGCGCCAGGACAATTGGAGCGGAGGCGGGATGGTTCTGATTTCGCGACGCAGTTCTGTCCCGCCCCATCCGGCGACGTACGCTCGCACCATGGTGCAGGTGCATATCCGTGGCTTCGATCTTGATTACGACGTGTCTGGAGCCGGTTCCGCGCCGCCGCTCATTTGGGGGCACGGGCTGACAGGAAGCAGTGGCCAGTCGGCTGCGTATCCGCTGGTCGACCTCGAAGCAGCCGAAGCCGAGCGGGCCGTTGTGCGTTTCGACGCTCGCGGCCACGGGATGTCGAGCATCATCGACGATCCAACAACCGGTAGCTGGGCCGAACTTGCACTCGACGAGATTGCGCTGATCGACCAGCTCGGCTTCGACCAAGTCGTAGTCGGCGGCGTCTCGATGGGGGCGGGTACTGCAATGCATGCAGCCTTGGTGTTGCGTGAACGGCTCGACAAGATGGTGCTCGTCATTCCACCGACCGGGTGGGAAGAACGTGCCCCACAAATCGAGCTGTACGAGAAGATGGCCCGAGTCGTTGAAAAGCATGGCCCCAAGGCGTTGCTGGCAGCATCGGCCGAGATGCCTCCGCCCGATCCGTTCGCGGGTACCTCCGAGTTTGCCGATCGCAAGGCCGGCACACTCGGTGTCGCTGACCCGACGCGGCTCGCCGCTTGCTTCCGGGGCGCAGCCCACGCCGATCTGCCCCCGCTCGAAGACTTGGCCACCATCACAACGCCGACCCTCGTGCTTGCCTGGAGTGGCGACCCGGGCCACCCCGTGTCGACCGCCGAACGGCTTCGCGACACGCTGCCGAACGTGCAGGTATCGATCGCTTCGACCCGACCCGAGTTCGCCACGTGGTCAGATCAGATCCACGCCTTCCTGGCCTCCTGACTGTGCACTTCTCTTGTCGATTCGACGTTGAGGTCGAAGCATGAAGAATCGAATTCTCGCGTATCTGGGTCTCGGATCCGGGTGGAAATCGCGGGCTATCAACCCGCTGAGCATCGCTGCACCCGCTGCAAACTATGTACACGCTCGTTATGTCGCAGGTGGTCCTACAACCCAGTGGCTACACACCTCGGGTGTCGTCCCGATTGCTCCTGACGGGTCGGTCCCAGAAGAGCTTGTTGCCCAGGCCGAAGTCATCTGGCAGAACATCGCAGCCATGCTGACCGAGGCCAAGATGCAGCCAAGCAACGTCGTCTCGGTCACGACCTATGTCACGCCGGGCCATGATCTCGGTCCGATTATGGCCGTGCGCGATAGCGCGCTTGAAGGCCATCTCGCCGCGTCGACGCTGGTCATCGTGCCCGAACTGGCACGACCCGAATGGCTCATGGAGATAGCAATCATCGCCGCTCGTTGAGTGCGCATGTCCTCCTACCCCGTACACACTCGTTAGGGGTTGCGGCGGGTCTCGACGCTACGGCTCTGGCCATGTGGGCTGCGGCGACACGTGCGTCAGCGAGCAACTCTCGCTCGTGGATTCACGATCTGGGTTGGGTGCATGTCGTCGAGCCCGCGACCTGAACAGTGGGTGAGCGCCACGACTCCTGCGTCCGCGAAACGGTGCAGCCCTCGACGAGGTCCGTGCTGCCCGGCAGTGGGCGTTCATCCTTGCGATTGTGTCTGGCTTGATCGCCGTGGCAGTCGGCGCAGCGTTCGAAACAACCAAGGCAATCATCGGCGGTCTCATCGTGTTCGGCGCCGTGTTCGCACTGAACTCATCGCTGCACAGCTACCTCATCCTGGCCTACGCCGACAAGGACGACGTCTCGCTCGACGTCGGCTTCTACTACTCGGCCAATGCCACTGGACGCCTCGTCGGAACACTGCTTTCGGGTCTGCTGTATCTCTGGGGAGGACTCACGCTCACCCTCGCCGGATCAGCCGTGGCCGTCGCCATAACCTGGCTGCTCACCCTGGGTCTCCCGGCCATCAGCGCAGCAACGAACGGCGGTGCTCGTACCGAAAACCGGCGACCATCCCCAACGCCCTAACCACTCTGTCTCCAATTGTCCAGGCGCCAGGCGCCAGGACAATTGGTTCATGCCCAATATGACGATCGTTGAGCGCCGGACGCTTTTGGTGAGCAGCAGGGTTCCAAAGCCCACGGTGATTGGGCGGGTCAGCGGCTCATTTGTCGTTGATCCCGCTGCCGAGCGGTCTGCTGCGCTACGGGTTTAGGCGGCTGTCGACGCCGGCGGCCTTGAAGACGCGGGCGGCGGCGATTCGCGACTCGGCGAGAAGCTCGTTCTCGTCGATGAATGTCACGTTGCGATCGTCGACAACGACACGGCCATCGACAACCACATGGGTGACATCGGCGGGCGAAGCATTGAACACCAGCGCGCTCTCGACGCTGTGTACGGGTGCAATGAACACCGAATTGAGGTCGACGAGCACGAGATCGGCTTTCCGGCCGACCCCGATCATGCCGGTTGAGTCAGCTAAACCAAATGCTTCGGCGCCGCCGCGGCACGCCATCTCGATGCTGTCGCCTGGCAGCAGAGCCATTGCATCGAGGTGGTGAACCTTTTGCAGCAGCACGGTCGCCTTGAGTACCTCGAACATGTCTTGGCGGTTATTACTGCCAGGGCCGTCGCTGGCAAGGGCGACATTGATCTTGCGGCTACGCATGTCGAGTATCCGCGGCACACCAGAAGCCAGGAACATATTGCTCACCGGGCAGCTGACGACTGACGCGCCTGACTTTGCAATCAGATCGAGCTCGTTGTCGTCGAGCCACACGCTGTGGGCAAATTGCATGTCGGGCCCGAGCAGGCCGAGCTCGTCGAGCCACTCGATATGGCGGGTGCCCCGCTCTTCGATATTGAGGCGGACTTCTTCTTCGGACTCGGCGCTG
>JBDNHG010000384.1:0-3359 GCA_041688925.1 Acidimicrobiales bacterium
GCGGTGGTGTTGAAACCTGTCATGATCCCTGCGCGAGAAACTGGAGGATGTCGGATTGTGTGATGACGGCGATCGGGCGTCCGCCGTCGAGGACGAGGCTGGCGCCGCCGCCGTCGAGCATCTCGACCGCGAGTGACACCGACTGGCCAGCGCCGAGCGTCGGCAGTTTGGGCCCCATGATCTTCTCGACGGGCATGTCGAGCGTCGATTGATCGTTATAGGCGAGCTGCATCAGGCGTAGCTCAGTGACCGAACCTTGTACTTCGGCGGCCGATAACGGCATGGCCCCCTTGGCGACCGGCAGCTGTGAGACACCGTGGGTCTGCATCAGGGCGAAGGCGGTGCGACCGCTGTCTTCGGGCTGCACATACAGCAGTGGGGGAACGCCGTCAGAGTTCGAGTCGAGGGCGTCGCGAACGGTTGGTCCTTCGTCTTCGAGGAAGCCGTAACTGGCCATCCATTCGTCGTTGAAGATCTTGGACAAGTAACCCCGACCAGAATCGGGAATGAGGACGACGACCAAGTCATCGGGTCCGGCCTCGGCGGCCACCACTCGGGCGGCGGCAACAGCGGTTCCGCACGAGCCACCGATCAGCAGGCCTTCCTCCTGGGAGACTCGGCGCGCCATGGCGAACGAGTCAGCATCGCTGATGGCGATCACTCGGTCGACGACGGTCTGGTCATAGGTTTCGGGCCAGAAGTCTTCGCCGACGCCCTCGACGAGGTACGGACGGCCAGAACCGCCTGAGTACACCGAACCCTCGGGGTCAGCGGCGATGATCTGGATGTTCGGATTCTGTTCCTTGAGATACCGGGCGACGCCACCGAGGGTGCCGCCGGTACCTGCACCGGCCACGAAGTGAGTGATCTTGCCATCGGTTTGACGCCAGATCTCGGGGCCGGTCGTTGCGTAGTGCGACTCGGGGTTTGACTGGTTGGCGTACTGATTTGGTCGATAGGCGTCGGGGATCTCGTTGACCAGTCGCTCGGCAACCGAATAGTACGACTGCGGATCTTCGGGCGGCACTGCCACCGGGCACACGACCACTTCGGCGCCATAGGCCCGCAGCAGATCAACCTTTTCGGGTGACACCTTGTCGGTCATCACGAACACGCACTTGTAGCCCCGCTGGCTGGCGACGATGGCCAGGCCCACGCCGGTGTTGCCTGACGTCGGCTCGACGATCGTGCCGCCGGGCTTGAGCAGCCCCTTGGCCTCGGCATCGTTGATCATCCACAACGCCGGCCGATCCTTGGCGCTGCCGCCAGGATTGGTGAACTCGAGTTTGGCCACGATTGGACACTTGGCGTCCTCGTTGACCGCATTGAGCCGCACCATTGGCGTATTGCCGATGAGGTCTATCGCTGAGTCTGCAATCTCCACCGGGCCCAGGCTATCGGTTTGGCGAGGACCGGCTTCACAACATAGCGAACGGGGACGCCGGCGAATAGTGACGTCCCAGGTGACGTCACTATTTGAGCGTGGTGGCGGGGTGGTGGCGATGGGGTTGGTGGCCGCGGCTATCGTCGAGGTCGATCACGGGATCGACAAGGGGATCAACATGGGCATGCAACAAGATCAGCTTCTGATGCACAAGCTGATTGAGCGCAGTGCAATCGTCGCGCCGAACGAAGAGGTCGTGACCGCTACCGAAGATGGCGTGCGCCGCCAGACCTATCGCGAGACCAGAGCACGATCGCACCAGCTCGCCCACGCATTGGCCGACGCAGGTGTCGGCATCGGCGACCGAGTCGGCACCTTCATGTGGAACGGAAGCCGCCATCTCGAGGCGTATTGGGCCTCGGCCGGCATGGGCTGTGTGCTGCACACGATCAACATTCGCCTCGGCGCGAAGGACCTCGAATACATCATCAACCACGCCGGTGCCGAGCTGATCATCGTCGATGCCGACCTGCTGCCGGCGCTCGAAACCGTCGCCGACGTCATCCCCAAGGTGCGCCAGATCGTCGTGGCGACCGAACCGGGCTTCGAGGGTTGGACAACCACGCTGGCCAATGCAATCGACTACGAAGACTTCATCGCCGGGAAGCCCGAACACTATGACTGGCCTGAGATCCCCGAGACCAGCGCACTCGGTCTTTGCTACACCAGCGGCACCACGGGCGATCCCAAAGGCGTCGAATACGAACACCGCTCGCAGTACTTGCACACGCTGGTGCAGTCGCTGACCGACACCATGGGCCTGACCGCCACCGACACGCTCTGTGGCATCGTGCCGATGTTCCATGCCCAAGGCTGGGGCCTGCCGTGGGCCGCCACCATGCTCGGCATGAAACAGGTCATGCCGCACCGGTTCATGTCTCCTGACCGCATGATCCAGCTGATGTCAGACGAAGGCGTCACGATCTCGGCCGGCGTTCCCACCATTTGGCAGGGCGTCAAGTCGATCATGCAAGCCCAACCCGGCGTCTTCGACCTGTCGAAGCTCGAGCGCCTCACCTGCGGTGGATCAGCCCCGCCGCTTTCGTTGATCTCGTGGTTCTGGGATGAACATCAGGTCGAGATGGTGCAGGGCTGGGGCATGACCGAGACCTCGCCTCTGGCCACGACCTCGCGGCGCATCATGAAGCGCAGTCAGCTGACCGACTCACCAGAATCACATGTCGCCAATCAGGCCAAGGCCGGTCAGCTCATGCCCGGCCTGCAAATGAAGATCGTCGACGAAGAGTTTAACGAACTGCCATGGGACGGCGAAGCGGCAGGTGAGGTGCTCATCCGTGGGCCATGGATCGCGGCCGAGTACTACGACAACCCGCAGCCTGCGAAGTTCCACGACGGCTGGCTGATCACCGGCGATGTCGCCAAGATCGATCCCGAGGCGTATCTGATCATCGCTGACCGGTCCAAGGACCTGATCAAGAGCGGCGGCGAGTGGATCAGCTCAGTCGACCTCGAAAACCACATCGTGGGCATCCCCGGTGTAGCGCAGGCCTGCGTCGTCGCAGCGCCGCACCCAAAGTGGGATGAACGGCCGATCGCCCTGGTGGTGCTCGCCGAGGGCGCCGTCGTGACCCAAGAGCAGATCATCACCCACTGCGAGAGCAACTACGCCAAATGGCAACTGCCCGACGAGGTGCTCTTCGTCGATGCGATCCCGCAAACCGGCACCGGCAAGATGAACAAGAAGGTCGTGCGAGCCAATCTCGAAACCAACGGCTATCTCCTGCCCGACCTGCGGTAGCCGGGTAGCCCTGCAGCCAATTGTCCAGGCGCCTGGCGCCAGGACAATTGGAACCTGTGCCAGGTTCACATCCCGTCCAGCGTGCTGCGATAGCCCGGCCGTAGGATCGGAGGGTGACTGAACAATCGTCGATTCCTGCTGCTGGCGAGTACCACA
>JBDNHG010000385.1:0-3404 GCA_041688925.1 Acidimicrobiales bacterium
CAACAAGTGGGAGCTGCTCGACCCTGAGCAACGCCAAGACGTCGATGATGCGGTCGAACGCAAGCTGCACTTCGTTGGCAACTCGCCAATCTTGAAGATGAGTGCGTTGACAGGCAAGGGTGTGCATCGTCTGCTTCCCGTGCTGACCGAAACCGTCAGCGACTATCACCGCCGTATCCCGACCCGTGAAGTCAATCAGGTCATGAGGGCCGCACAGCAGGCACAGCCGGCTCCTGCGGGCGCTCGGGTGTTGTACGCAACACAAGGTGCCGCAGACCCACCAACCTTCACCCTGTTTGCGAACCGAACCCTGCCAGCGACCTATCTGCGCTACCTCGAGCGGGCGTTGCGCGAGGCCTTCGATCTGGGTGCGACGCCCATCAAGCTACGGGTTCGACGCCGCGATCAATAGACCGACTTGTCGTCTGGGCAACGGTCTGTTGTGTGAATCTAGCGCGACGGCCCAGACGGAACCCTCATTGACGAGTACGCTGGTGGTCCGATGAACATCGTCTTGGCAGTTGCTGCCGCAGCCTGTGCTATCGCCGCCCTGGTGTGGGGCCGTTCAGCGCGTATGCGGTTCGCTCTTATCGGCAAGATCGAAGAAGATGTCAAGGCCGCAGCTGAGTCTTCTAATACGTTCATAGCGTTGCAATTGGCTCGTATCGGGTTCCGCAAAGAGATGCACACCGTCTTGGTGTACGCCACTCTGGCGATCGGGTTCGGTGCGCTCGCCGCCAGTGACACCGTCGAGTCGGCGCAGTTCCTTGGTCTGCTGATTCTCATTCCTGCGATCATCAGCGTCACGTGGTACCGGTCGACAGGCAACGAGATCGCCATGGCTCGTCAACAGATGAGCATCGAAAAACGAGCCGAAGAAGCGCTCGAACAAGAGGTGTCGGCTCCCAAGGCGTGGGCTGGCCGACTGGCACCCGATGAACTCCCAGACCTGACCGACTTCGAGGTCGGACGTGTCTATCAGGCCGGTTCGGGCTTGATGGCTGGCGACTTCTTCGACGTATTCCGCGTCGCTCCAACCCGGGTTGCAGCGGTCATCGGCGACGTGGCGGGCAAGGGCATCGAATCTTCGATCACCGCATTCCAGGCCAAATACCTGCTGCGAGTGTTCCTGCGTCAGTTCCGCGATCCCGCCCAAGCGCTGCAAGAGCTCAACGAACAGATGAGCGCCACCGGCCACAGCGAAGAATTCATTTCGCTCGTCGTCGTCATCTTTGACACCGAGGCCGGCACGCTGCGGTTCTCCTCTGCTGGCCACCCCGCCGCATGGGTATGGCACGAACGTGAAGTGCAGCCGTTGCGCTCGACCGGCCCGCTTTTGATGCTGGCTCGCGGATCGAACTATTACAGCCGTGAACTCGCGCTCGACATGGGCGACATGGTCGTGCTGTACACCGACGGCCTCGCCGAAGCCCGCCGCGGTGACGAACTGTTCGGCGAAGATCGCATCGCCGCCATGCTGCGTCGCGACCCGACCGTTGCCCCCGATGTGTTGTGCAAGTCGCTGCTCGAAGCCGCTCGCAACTTCGCCGAAGGCCCCGTCGAAGACGATGTTGCCATCCTGGCCGTGAAACGGGTCTGAGTCAAAACCAATGTCCGAGCCAGTCCAGTCGTTTCCCGGCGCGTTCTGTGAGTCATGCAACAAATGGCGTGAACCAAACGCCCTGATGCCCGACGGCAGCTGCCCCCGCTGCGGAAGCCAACTCGACGAACACGCCGAAGAAGCAGCTGCGGCCGAGGCGTCAGAGACCGACGACGCTTCTGCGGAAGCCCAAGCTGCCAAGATCCCGTGGCACTTCTGGCTGATGGTCGCCGCCACGGTGATCTATCTCGGCTGGCGAGTCATCCAAGGCCTCCAAGCGCTGTTCTAGCCGCTGGCCAGGTTCCGTTCGACGGCGTGGCGTTTCGTAGCAACGGCTGATCGCCGCTGGGCCGTCGGCGGTACCAAACCAACGCCTTGAGGCGCCGCTGGTGGGGCTGACAGCGTCGCTCGGTGAACTCACGCTCCACTTCTGGGCGCTGTCGGATGTTGTCCCCAGAGGGTGGCGTCAATCCCATTATGGATGCGTGCAGATTTGCTGCACAATCGCGCGTAAACCGTAGAGCAGGTCCGGTAGTCTTGGCTTGGTCACACGGGCTGTGGCGCAGTTTGGTAGCGCGTCCGGCTGGGGGTCGGAAGGTCGAGAGTTCAAGTCTCTCCAGCCCGACAATATGGACAGCGGGATTGCGTACCCGTTAGTCGCCCTGGGCGACAGCGCTATGGCGTGTAAAGCAAACATCTCACACGGGTTTTGGCGGTTCAGAACTGTCCGCCCGTGGAGAGGACCTGGTCGCTGTACCTGACCAACACCTTCGGGCGATTCAAATTGACGGATGCCCCAGAGACAGCGCCAGTGACAGCGAGCGCGCTCCATCCAACCGCTCGGCTCGCAGTCTCCCTAGGTCGCTTTGCCATGGATTGGTTGCCTCGACTATTCGGTCGAGGATCCCGAGAGAGCGGGCGACAGCGAGGAAGGCGTCGTTTCCGGCCGAGCCGCCGTTCTCGAGCTTGCTGAGAGTCGTTCGTGAGATACCGGCTCGGTCAGCAACCTGCTGCGATGTGAGGTTGAGCAACTTGCGCCATGAAGCAAGGTGTTCGCCGACAATTTTGCCGCTCCGGCGGGTTCTACGGTCCATAGCTGCCTTCATAACGTAAGGAATCCTGAACGCTATGAGCTTTAACGTTCGGAAAGTTTGACGTTAACTACGGATCTCATCTCTTGGGCGAAGAGCTAGTGCAACGTGTTCTCGAGTGAGGGGGTCATCCGTACTCGATCGAGATACCGCTGCGTCTAGGTTGGCGAAATGCGCCCGAGACTCTGGTTGATCATTGCCAGCACGCT
Source organism: Acidimicrobiales bacterium (assembly GCA_041688925.1). Taxonomy (GTDB): domain Bacteria; phylum Actinomycetota; class Acidimicrobiia; order Acidimicrobiales; family UBA10347; genus UBA10347. Next base: position 2,901 of record JBDNHG010000385.1, read on the forward strand.
GGTCGGCGCCACTGCGTGCAGCTCGTCCCCGCCAGCAGCGAACGAAGCACCTGAGCCGGATCTGATCTACGAGTACAGCGGAGCAGATCTGTCGACGGACCCACGAAATCAGGAGCTCCTCGAGTTCCACATGCTGTACTTGAATGGAGCGTCCAACGACTTGATGCACCAACCCGACACGTACGTCGTGCGCTGGCCTCGGGTGGCCGAGTTCGAGATCGAATTGCACGGACCAGATGCAGTTGTGTGCAGCGCTACGGTCGTAGATCGTGCCAACCCGACCGGCGATGCTGAGCTCGTTGTGCCCGGTACCGCTCAAAGATTCGTCGCGAGCGGGCGGCAACTTGTCCGGGTCCTGGGTGGCTGTGACAGTGCAACCGTTCGGGCGTGGGAATCCAACGAACCGCTTTCAGGCCGCACGCTCTGAGCAACCACGGTCGCGGAACTGAGCCTGACTGCTGCAGAACAGGGCGGCACGTAGATTCTTGGGCATGGCGAGCACCC
>JBDNHG010000386.1:0-3530 GCA_041688925.1 Acidimicrobiales bacterium
ACGCCTTTGCTCCGCAAGCTCCGCAAACGCTGTCCCCGACCTCCGGATCTACGATCCGGAGGTCGTTCTGACCCACGCACCAAGGATCGCACCCAGGGCGGCCCAACACCGGTCGACATGGCGAGTCGCGCTCGCGCTGCTCGCCGCCGTCGTGGTCTTCGCCACGCGTGTGGTTCGAGCCATGGGCAGGTCGTCGATGCTGCGGCCGAGCAAGCCTCGTCATCCGAGACCGGCGACGCAACCCAGAACACCTCCGCTGAAGCCGAGGCGACCGCGGAGCCACTACCGACCCCGACCCCCGCTCCACCCGAGCCGACGGCCACGCCGAAACACCCCACCCCAGAGCCGACGGAGCCGACGACGCCCCCCGAGTCAGCGGAGGTGGCCGAGACGGGCGGAGATCCAGCCCTGACCGGCACCCACAGCTTCGACTTCACGCCGCTGTGCAATCTCCAAAGCGTCATTCCCAATCCGGACTTGGAGGCCTGCGAGACGAGCGGCGACCTCCCCTACCTGCCGGTTCTGATCCCGGGCACGCGCACCGGCACCTTCGACGGAACCGACTTCGTAGCCGCCACGATCGTCGTGTCACCCGACGGCACGTACCAGTTCGCCGGTCCCGGCAAGTTCGAGGGCACGGTCCAGGGCTGCGGCGAGGGAACGGTCGTGTACACGATGTACAGCTTCGGACAGTTCGGGACAACGGTGGACTACAACGAGGTCGTCTACACGTTCCCCACCGAGTCCAGCATGAGCACCGTCGCCGTGTCGGTCGCTGCAGAGCAGACCTTCAGCGGGCCCTCGGGCCGGCTGGTGAGCGGCACCTATCGCTGCGACGAGACCGGTGAGCTACCAGATGCGGGCGTCGATCCTGCGACGGCACAAGAGATGTACGGTCCGACCTTCGCAGCGTACGTACCGCTGTGCGTGCTCGGCAGCCCGCTGGGCAGCGGTCAGGGGACCTGTGAGACCAATGGCGAGCACTGGTTCCAGTCGCTGCGCAACAGGGTGCAGTTCACGGGCTCATGGGAGGGCATCGCCACCTTCGTCAGCACCAGCATCACGTCGCCCGACGGCTTCAACGAGGAAGCGGGAATGTTCCTGTTCCAAGGCACGGTGCAAGGGTGCGGCGAAGGAACCGTGATCCTGGTCAACGAGGCGTCCGGACGCATCGGAGGAGCCGGCTTCAGCCATCATCGGGGCTACACCCCCGTCGGCAGCGACACCGGCACGCTGGGTGTGCACGCCGACGTGATCGCCGTGGCGACCGGCCCAGGCGGTTTTGAGATGCAAGGCACCTACAGCTGCTGATCTCAGCAAACCACTCCTTGGCTCGACTCGTGAGTGCCAAGATTCCGATCTGTGACTGGGCGAAGGCCCGCGTACGTTCGAATGCGACCGGCGCAGGACTGGACCGTGAGAGCTGTCGGTCGATCTAACCCGTCAACTCGCGGCGAGCAGCGTGCCGATAAGGCGTCGTTCGTCGTCGTCGTGGAGGTTACGACGCGCAAGAAGCGTGGCGTTGGCAAGTGCGATGATGCGCCCCCTGTCGTCGACCTCGCTCTCAGGGTCCAGCCAGGCCTGGACCGCAGACCAACGCCACAGTGGCGACCGAGTCGACGCGCCGTAGGCGGGCTCAGGAAATCCGGAGCTGTCGGCATCGCGCTTGATCCAATGGTTCACGGCTTGGCGGCTACGGCCCGCGCGTTCGGCAATGTCAGCTTGCGACACGAGCTCCTCCCCCTCGACTCGCACGACCCGGAGGCCGTCGATGGACTCGACCTGCGTGACCGCCGAGGCAATGGCATCGAGCAGCGTTGTGGCTTCCCTGTCGACGTCGAGAGCCGGGTGCCCGTCGAACGCTGTGACCGCGGCGTCGTCGAGGCCGGCTTCGAAGAGCAGGTCGCTGACTGCCTCGTCGATCGGCCCGTCGAGGATCAGGATGAAGGTGTGGGTTTTCATGGTGTATCGATTCCAGCATTGCGACGAATGTGACGTCGGATCTGTTTGGCGTGATTGTCGGCGTTCTTCGGTGTCGACCAGACCCGGAACGGATGTGGTTGGTCACCGCTGATCACATGCGTGGAATGGCCTCGCCCGGCTCACGGTCAATCCCGCTTTATCGGCTTCGCGCAGGGCTTTCTCGATCTCCTTGTTCGGGTGAGTCTTGCGCTTCACCTTGGAAGTCTACGCCCATGGTAGACAATGTCAACAGTCCAGAGCAGAGGTCAGCCGGTCCGACCACACGCTCCCCTGGAGCGCCCGCCCATCGATCGGGTGCCAAACTTTCTGGTACTGGCTGGACTGAGCCGGACTGGCTGGACTGCGACCCGGATTATTCGTTCTTATCTGGACCCCGCCGGAGTGGCTGGACAAAAGATCGGGACTCCCGATCCCCAGGTTCCGGGTTCAAGTCCCGGGGGGCGTACTACCAAAGGTCGTTGCAATCGCAGCGACCTTTGGCAATTTTGGGGACGTCTGAGGTCGCTGCGGGTGGCAATTCGGATGCCTAAGTCCGCCTACTAGACTGGTCGATAGACTCGGTTTGGCGCGATCTCTACCCTCAAAGTGGTGGCGCGATCGCCCGGCCCATGCGTGAGGGATCGCACGGCAACTGTGCACGGAATCGAGCGTAGGAGCCCTTGGCGGGCTTCGGTTCGAGCATGCCTTCGGCCAGAGACTTCCAGTCGGGCTACGTCCGCCGAGTCAACGATGACGAACTCGACGAACTCTTCAGCGTCCTGCCCGCCATCCTGATCGACGGACCCAAAGCCGTCGGCAAAACCGCAACCTCCCTGCGGCGAGCTGCGACACATGATCGGCGACATGGCATCGGTTGCCCGTCAGGTCCGTTGTCCGGCGTTGTCGATCAGCATCAACCCCGAGGATGCGAGTGCCGTGAGCGCGCTCTTCGACGACGTCGAGATCGGCCATGTCGTCGGCGCTGGCCATTTCCTGCAGATCGAGGTGCCAGAACAGTTCAACGCGATGGTCACGACCTTCCTCGGCAAACTCTGACCTTCACATGGCGGCGACTAGGGTTCGGTCATGGCTGACCTCCTGCATCTCGATCCCGACCAGTTGCTTTCGACAACGCGCGCCGTGCGACTCCGACTCGATCTCGAACGGCCCGTACCCATGCATCTCGTTGAAGAATGCGTCGCCCTCGCCCAGCAGGCACCAACCGGTTCGAACATGCAGGGCTGGCATTTCGTCGTGGTCACCGACGCCGAAAAGCGCAAGGCGGTCGGCGATGTCTACCATCGCGCCTTCGAGGTATACAAGGGGCTGCCGAGCTATGCGGGCGCCGTCCACACTGGGGACGCCAAACGCGACGCCCAGCAGGGCAGGGTCGCCAACTCGGCCGTCTATCTCGCCGAGCACATGGGCGAGATACCCCGTGTTGGTCATACCATGCCTGAACGGTCGCGTTGGAGGCGACAACGTCGGCATGGCTGCCGCAGGCATGATGGGAGCAATCATCCCGGCGGCCTTTATAGCGTCCCGAAGCTGAATCTCTGGCGCATCTG
>JBDNHG010000387.1:0-2418 GCA_041688925.1 Acidimicrobiales bacterium
CATGGGAGCGCCGACACTCAGCGAGGCGAGCACTATGACGCTGACCGTCGCGGGCGCCCGCCAACCGCCCAGCGAATAGATCACCGGGCGACTCGACCGGGCCGATGTAGCGGTCGAACCGCGCTGCTGCACGAACCGCTCGCCCGAGACCACGACAACCGCCAAGGCAAGCAGCAAAAGGCTGAGCGCGAACGCCACCGCAGGTTGCGCCAGATAGTTGGTTTCGATCGCGCGTGTGAGCGTGTCGTAGCGCATCAACTGCACGGCACCGAAGTCGCTGATCGAGTACAGGAACACGAGCAAGGTGCCCGCGGCCACCGCCGCTGAGATCTGCGGCATCACGATGCGGCGAAATGCCTGCCCCGCAGAGTCACCGAGCACCCGGGCGCTTTCTTCGAGCGAGCCGGGCAATCGTTGCAGTCGAGCAGCGACCGGCAGGAAGACGTAGGGATAGGTGAAGAGCGCCAGCACAAACCACGCGCCGAAGAACCCGCGCAGCTCAGGCGGTTCATCGATGCCGATGGCGGCAAACATGCCATTTGCCAAGCCACCAGGATTGAGCGTGCGGATGAACGCTGCGGCACCAATGAACGTCGGGAACACCAGCGGCAACGGCAACAGGGCTCGCCAGAATCGCTTGAGCGGCAGATCGGTACGTGTGGTCAGCCAGGCCAGGCATGTGCCGATGACCGCGGCGCTCAGCGAGACCGTGACGGCAAGTTTGAGCGTGCGCCACAACGGGGCAAGCGTGCGTGTCGAACCCAGTTCACCAATCGGGTCGGCGTCGGTACTGAAGTTGCGCCGGATGAGATACAACCCCGGAAAAGCAAACAGCGCTGCCAAAACAAGGCTGACAGCGCGAAGCGAAAACGGCGCACTTCTCGCCACGGGTGTGCGCACCGTTACTGGTTGGCGATTCCGCTGGCCTCGATGATTCGGGTGGTTTCTTCGAACCCGCCGCCAAGCGCATCGAAGTCAACCGAACCAATCTCGAGTGCAGTCAGCGGCGGCAGCACCTCGGCGGCCGGCACGCCAGCAGCCAGCGGATACTCGAAGGTCTCCTCGGTGAAGTAACGCTGCACAGGTGCAGAAAGCAGATAGGTCAGCAGCTCGTTCGCTTCGGCCGTGTGCTCGCTTGCCTTGGTGATCGTCGCTGCGGTGATGATCAGCAAGGAACCAATGTCGTCATCGAGCAGGTCGTGGTTCATGGCGCGGTGATCGTCGCCGATTGCAACGACCTCTTGGTAGTTGTAATAGTGGTTCACGAGGCCCAAGTCGACCTCGCCGCGCCCGGCGGCTTCGACGATCGCCCGATTGTTCGGATAATACGTGGCGTCATTTGCCACCATGTCGTCGAGCCACTGAGTGGCAACATCGGTGCCGAACTGGTCACGGAACACAGTGAACCAGTCAACGAACGAGCCATTCGTCGCCGGAATCGCCACCCGGCCGCGCCAGTTCTCGTCGGTGAGCTCAAAAATCGAGTCGGGCAGTTCGTCGGAGTTGACCGAATCGAGGTTGTACACCGCCACCCGCTTGCGGCCCGAGAACCCGACCCAGCTTCCGTTTGCCGCCCGATTGTCTTCACTGACAAGCCCGAGGATGTCATCGTCGATGACACCGAGCAGATCGCGTGATTCGAGGAAACCGACAGGGCCAGGGCTGCGGCTGAGGAAGACGTCGGCGGGCGTGCGATCGCCTTCTTCGTCGAGCAGCAACGCCAGCTGCGCCGAGTCTGCCCACCGCACCGCGACGTCGATTCCGGTCTCGCATGAAAAAGCGTCGAGCACTGGTTCGATCAGGTTTTCGGTACGGCCCGAATAGATCGTGACTTCGCGGCCCTGGTCTTCGACGCATTCGCCCCCATAGATCTCGGCCGCCGTGCCTTCGAGCGCGCGGTCACCATCGCCGCCGCACGAGGCAAGGCCCATCACCAGTACCAACACGGTGCTGATCGAAACGAATATCGGGCGCAGCGACGACTTGGAAAGCATGGATGCAAAGCGTAGCGCCCCGTTTAACAAAGTCGTAAGGGACACCTAACGAACTCGGCATGATTGTTAAGCTTCCTTAACAAAGAGTTGCTGCTAGGCTGACAACCATGAGCTACGACTCGATAGAGCATCATCCAGCGTTCGAGGAGTACACCGAGACGATCTACGAGCTCGCCGAAGACGGCATCACCGTTATTCAGGCCCGAATCGCCGAGCGACTCGAAGTTTCGCGTCCGGCGGTCTCCGAAATGATTCGCCGCATGGATGGCGAGGGCCTGATCTCGGTGGGCGACGGCGGCGAGATCTCGCTGACCAAATCGGGCGAAACCCTTGCCACGACGATCGTTCGGCGCCACCGCCTGGCAGAACGATTTCTTACCGACGTCCTGGGCCTCAACTGGACCGCAGCGCATCACGAAGCCGG
>JBDNHG010000388.1:0-2809 GCA_041688925.1 Acidimicrobiales bacterium
CATCAAGCCCTGCGCTGATGACAGATTTTGTCTCGTCGGAGACACCGTCGGCCCATTTGAACATCACGCAGTGGCGGAACACATTTTCTCCTCGTCGAGACGGTGCTGCGAACCTTTGGCGAGGCGGCGCAGACGGTCGATCATTGCGGCCACTGTAGGCCGTCCCAGACTCGCCAGCGGTCAACGCTGCGGCCCGAGTTGGGGTCGGACGCCATGCCACACGATCAGCTCATCGCTGGTTCTCGGTGAGCCAGCGGCGGCATGGGTAAGGTCGGCCTCATACCGCGTCCATCGCATGCCTGGCCACCCGCTCGAACCGTGCAAGGAGCACACCCATGTCCGCACTTGTGAACAAAAATACGCTTCGTGACCAGCATGACTGGCCGGCGCCTCCGGCTGCGATCGCTGCCTTCCACCGCCGTATGCCTGCGTACTCGCCAACCCTCTTGCTCGATGCGCCCGGTCTGGCCACACAGCTAGGCCTCGGGCGTCTGCTCATCAGGGCCGAAACTCGGCGCATGGGTCTGCCGTCGTTCAAGATGCTGGGGGCATCGTGGGCGACATACCAGGAGATCTGCGCCCATCTTGGTGAAGAACCCGCGCCGTGGAACAACATCAACGAACTTGCAGCGAACCTTGCTCACCTGAAACCGTTCGCACTCGCCACAGCGACCGATGGAAACCATGGCCGCGCCATCTCGTTCATGGCACGACTGCTCGGTTTCGAGGCACGCATCTTCGTGCCCTCCGGTATGGCCGCCGCTCGAATCGCGGCAATGGAAGCCGAAGGGGCGTCGGTAACCGTTGTTGATGGTGACTATGACGACGCGGTCGCTCGCTCGGGCGAAGAGGCCAGCGATCGGTGTCTTGTGGTGTCGGATACATCGTGGGATGACTACGAGACGATTCCCGCACAAGTCGTCGAGGGATATGCGACCATCTTCGGCGAGGTCGACGATGCCATCGAAGCAAGTGCACTCGCTCATCCCGATCTCGTCGTCGTCCCGATGGGAGTCGGCGCGTTCATGGCCGCAGCAGTGACCCACTATCGCTCTGGTAGACGCAGACCCACCATCGTCGGTGTCGAGCCGCGCGACGCAAACTGCATACAGGCCTCGGCCATGGCTGGTGAGATCACGCACGTCCCGGGCCCTCATCGTTCGATCATGGTTGGCCTCAATTGCGGCCTGCCTTCGATGGTTGCCTGGCCCCGTCTTGGGTCAGGTATCGACTGGTTTGTATCGGTCGAAGACCCCGCTGCGACTCCTGCTTCGGCGAGGTCACACATACTCTTGCGGGCCGCGTCGTGCCCTGATCCCGATCCATGGCCAGACCCCTGGCCATGTCCGACGTATGAAGCCCAAGCAGGTTCTGCACAACCTGCTCCGGGCGCCGATGCTGCGTCGGGGTTCCTGCCTCCTTGTCCCGAGCCCTGCGTCGATTACGCGCACAGAATCGACCAAGACTCGAGGTACTACCCGTGGGATTGCCCTGATCCCTGCGGGTACCCACAGGCGAACCCCGACGCTGCCGAAGCGCTACATCCCGTGTGGTGTCCGCCGCCGTATCCGTGCCCAGTCGACACGCTCACCGAAAACGAGACGCTCTGCCCCCATCCGTGGCCTGACCCACCGGCGAACGATCAAGCAGCGAGCGACGCTGCGAGCGAGACTGCGAGCGAGGCGATGTCGACCGACGTAGCGAACGCCGAAACCTCTGCGCCATCGCCCGGTTCTACGGCCGCCGCCGAGCCGGCAGTCACCGCATACCTCTCGATCTCTAATCGTGTCCGTCGGGCCGCCCACCAGGTCGTGGCGCTGCTGTTCGGCTGACATCGCCACCGTCGCTCCGGCGCTAGATGCCGGGGCTCGCAGAAATTGATCCCGCTTCATGTAGCACTCGCGCCCGTGCTCGCGTAATGTGGAGACCAATCACTCGCTACCACTTTGAGGAAAAACTCATGAGCATGCGCGATCGCGTACAGGCAATGTTTACCGCCCCCGTAGCCGAAGCTCACTGCGACGGCCCCTGCGGCGTATACGACCCCGCAGCCGCTCGGATCACGGCCGAAGCGGTGCTGTCGATGAGCAAGAAAATGCTTGATCTGCACGTGCCCGAAGGCAGCGATGACGCCGCCTGGGCCAGCTACCTCAACACCATGAGCCGCTTTGCAGCCATCAAAGAAGAGCAGGCCGAGTCGACAAAGCACGAGATCCTCGTGTTGTGGACCGACTACTTCAAGCCTGAGCATCTCGAGGCATTCCCCGACCTGCACGAGACGATCTGGAACGCAACCAAGTTGTGCTCCAAGACCAAGCAGAACGTCGACGTCAGTGCTGCCCAAGAACTCATGGCAGCAGTCGAGAAGATCCACAACATGTTCTGGGAATCAAAGAACCGCGACGTCGCCTGGGTTCCCGCCGTCGGTTAATCGAATTGTTCGCTGCGGGCAGGGGCCAATCGACGGTCGCCGAGATCGTCGACAACCTGACCGAAGCGACGCCATGATGGCGAAAGAACTTGCACTGTGGGCGCTGCGCAAGCGGCGCCCATGGCGCGTTCAGGGCACGTCGATGGCACCTGCGTATAGCGACGGCGACCTGGTGCTGATCGACCCGAAAGCACCGGTGCAGGCCGGAACCGTGGTCGTTGCCCGCCATCCGTTCAAGAATCTCGACGTCATCAAATACGTGAAGTCGGTCGACGACGACGACCATGTGACCCTCGAAAGCCCGGCCGGCGACGACAGCCGACAGTTTGGCCGGGTCCCACTGCACACCATCAAAGGCACCGTCACCATGACCTGGCA
>JBDNHG010000389.1:0-2976 GCA_041688925.1 Acidimicrobiales bacterium
CAGCTGGCAACACCTGGTGGCATTCCTTCGCACACGGTCGCTCGCATTGCCCTCGGCATCGACGATCCTGAAGAAGCCAAGGCAGCCTTGATCGCTGCTTTCCAGGACAACGACGCCGATGCGCTTGCATTGATCGCCCCAACCTGGAGCTCGGCATTCGATACCGACGAGCTGCCTGACGACGATGGCTTGTACCTCAGTTCTGGCCCATACCTGGTCACGTCATACGACCAGCGTGCACAGATGACCTTCGAAGCGAACCCTGACTACACCTGGGGCCCCAAGCCAAGCGTGCAGACCATCGTCTACCGCATCATTGGTGACCCAACAGCAGCTGTTCAGGCGCTCGCCAACGAAGAAATCGACATCATCCAGCCTCAGGCAACGGCTGATATCTTGACCCAACTCGAAGACCTCGCTGATCGTGGCGTCGAAGTCATCACTGGTGATACCGCTGTTTACGAACACGTCGACCTTGTCTTTGACAATGGCGGCCCTTTCGATCCTGCCGCGTACGGTGGCGACGAAGACGTTGCGCTCATGGTTCGCCAGGCGCTGCTCAAGACCATTCCTCGCCAGGATCTGGTCGATCGTCTGATCGTTCCACTGAACCCGAACGCGACGACTCGTGACTCGTTCACCACCATCATTGGTGCACCGACCTACGACGACATCGTCAATTCGAGCGGCATCCTCGATTACTCCGAGATTGATATCCCAGGCGCAATAGCGTTGCTCGAAGCAGCAGGCGTTGACACCCCGATCGAAGTGCGCACGCACTTCGCCGAGAACAACCCTCGCCGCGCAAACGAATACGAGCTCATGGCAGCCAGCGCTGCCGCAGCCGGCTTCACCCTGATCGACGGTCGTAGCGCCTCATGGGGCTCGCAGCTGTCTGACAACTCGATCTTCGACATGACCTTCTTTGGTTGGCAGTCGACAGCAGTCGATATCGCTGGCACCGAGGCCAACTTCGTGAGCGATGGTCAGAACAACTTCGGTCGCTTCAACAGCCCTGTGGTCGACGAGCTCTACACCGAGCTCAAGGCCACCACTGATCCCGTCCGTCAGCAGGAAATTCTGCAGGCAGTCGAGGCCGAGCTGGTTGCTGGTGCCTTCGGCGTACCACTGTTCCAGTTCCCTGGTATTACTGCTTTCAACTCGACCTATGTGTCGGGTATCTCGCCGATTGCACTGTCGCCGACGATCTTCTGGAACGTCTGGGACTGGGAAGCTTCCTGATCATCTGATCATCTGATCACTTCGAGCGGGTGCCGAGCTGTCATGCTCGGCACCCGCTCGCAAGTGGCTTCTCCTCATGGCAACTTTCATTCTCAGGCGGCTTGTAGCGTCGTTCTTCATTGTCCTCGCGGCTTCGTTCGTCGTGTACATGCTGATGGCGAACGCAGGTGACCCTCTCGAGTTCCTTCGCGAGATCACCAACCCGGCCGAGCGTGCCGGTATCGAAAAGTCGGTGACCGCGGCGTTGAACCTCGATGTTCCGCCGATTCAGCGCTACTTCCATTGGCTTGGCGACATCCTCACCGGCGACTTCGGCATTTCTGCCCGCACCCGGCTTCCCGTCATCGACGAGCTCAAACTCCGCCTGCCAATCACCCTCAAGCTCGTATCGGCCGCCACCTTCTTGTCGATGACCTGGGGCATCGGCATCGGCGTCGTGACCGCATTGCGGCAATACTCGGCGTTCGACTACATCGTCACGTTCTTCACGTTCGTCTTCTTCTCGCTGCCGGTGTTCTGGGTGGCAGTGATCCTGAAAGACATCGGCGGTATCCGGATGAACGACTGGTTGCGCTCGGGTGCCGAGCTGTCGCCGCTCATCACCGCCATTTTTGTGATCGCGGTCGGAATCCTGGCTTACAGCATCGCCGGCGGACGAATGCAGCGCCGCATCGCGATCACTGCGGTCAGCGCTGCCGCGTTCTTCGGCTTCATCGCCTATCTGTCTAAGTCGGGCTGGTTCCTTGACCCCACCATTGGTTGGGCACTGATTCCGCTCGCATTGGGTATCGCCGTGACCATCACGGCAGTCGCCGCCGGTATCGGCAATCGCAAGGTGCTGCTGACGGCCGTTACGACTTCGGTGATCGGCTTAGCGCTGTATTTCCCGCTGCAGTCGGTGTTCGACGCCGAGTCGATGGACATGACCAAACTGATCCTCATGGGTTTCGTCGCGATCGCTGTCGGGGTGGCCGTCGGCTACGCCTACGGCGGATTCGACAAGGGACTGTCGGCCAAGGTTGGCGGGCTTGTCGCAGTGCTCGTAGGTTTCATGTTCTTCCTCGACCGCATGATGAACTCATTCGCCGAGTACTCGTCGAACTCGATCATCCGCAACCGGCCGATCAAGACCATCGGCGACCGAGAGACTCGCCTCGAGGGCAGCTTCTGGCTGCTGGGCAACGACGTCTTCAGCCACCTCGTGCTTCCCACGATCACGCTGATGCTCGTCTCGCTTGCTGGCTATACCCGCTTCTCTCGAGCAAGCATGCTCGAGGTGCTCAACCAGGACTACATCCGCACGGCTCGGGCCAAGGGTCTGACCGAACGCACCGTCGTGGTGCGTCACGGTCTGCGCAATGCACTCATCCCGTTGGCAACCATCATCGCCTTCGATATCGGCGGCACGCTCGGCGGCGCCGTCATTACCGAAAGTGTCTTTGAGTGGAACGGCATGGGCCGACTCTTCATCGAAGGCCTACGCAGTCTTGACCCCAACCCGGTCATGGCGTTCTTCGTCGTTGTTGGCGTGACCGCAGTTCTGGCGAATCTCATCGCCGACATCGTCTACTCGATTCTCGACCCTCGAATAAGGCTCACCGAATGAGTGACACAATCACCAACCCTGGCGACGGCGACGACGCGCCAGAATTCTACGAGGAACTCAGCCATGAGCAACGCGAGGTTGCCGGGCTCACCCAAAGCCAGATCGTGCGCCGGCGATTTTTCCGCCAC
>JBDNHG010000390.1:0-6043 GCA_041688925.1 Acidimicrobiales bacterium
CCAAGCGTCCAGTGGGACTTCGTCTATGGCACTAACATGCAGCACGGTTTGATGCTGGCCCGTGACATGTTGAAGAAGCAGTCTGGCACCAAGCAGATCATCATGATCACCGATGGTGAACCAACCGCCCATATCGACGACTATGGCCGGCCGCACTTCAACTATCCGCCGATTCAAGAAACGATCGACAAGACGTTGATCGAGGTCAACCGGTGCACCCGCGAAGACATTCGCATCAACGTATTCATGCTCGATGCAACGCCGTATCTGACCACCTTCATCGAGAAGATCACCCAGCTCAACGGTGGGCGTGCCTTCTTCACTACCCCACAGACGCTGGGCGACTATGTGCTCGTCGACTTCGTCGAACACAAACGTGCGATGCGCACCGGTCGGCGTTAGATCTCGCTATCGGGCCACAAGCGTGAGCACGCGATGTGCGGCCAACAGGTCGTATTGGCGACTGGTCAGCGCTCGATCGGCGACAGCATTGCCAGCGGCGATCTCGAGAGCGACGTACTTAAGGTCGAGGTCATCGGGCTCGTCAACTATGTTGAGACGTACGATCCCGCGGTGGTCTGGTCCATCACAATAATGCCAGTACGATAGCCGGGCCCCGCCATGAAAGGCTTTGTCTCGTGCATCAGGACGAGCTCACATTACGTGACTATCTGAACATATTTCTGCGACGCTGGTGGGTTGTTGCATTGTGCACCGTTGGCTGTCTTGCTGCCGCCCTGTTGTGGACCGCCCGCCAAACCCCGCTCTACGAGTCGAGCGCCGCGATTCTGATCAATCAGACGAGTGCGTCAGACGCCTATGACCCGCTCGGCGGGGCGTCGCCCTATAGCTACGCCGATCGGCAGGTGAAAAACGAGGCCCGATTCTTGGGATCAGACGTAGTTTCCGAGGCAGCCATTGCGCAGTTGGGCTACGAGGCATACGTCGATGTTACGACCGACAATTCCGCCGACATCCTGACGGTTTCATCGTCTTCCGACGATGCTGCACAGGCGCAGGAAATTGCACAGACCTACGCCGAGACCTATGTCGAGGTGCGCGAACAACGATTCCGCTCCGATCGGGTCTCGACTTCGGTGAAACTTGCCGAGCAGCTTGCTGACGTCGATTTACAACTTGTCGATGCGGTAAGCGAAGATCGCGCCCGACTGCTCACGTTGCGGCGTGACCTTGCAGACTCGCTCGATCTCTTGAGCATCACCTTGGATCTGTCCGACGACACCGGCGCTCAGGTCATCGACAACGCGGATCTTCCCGAGTCGCCGTACACGCCGCGAGTCAACCGCAACGTTGCGCTGGGCGGCGTCCTTGGTCTTATGTTGGGTGCCGGTATCGCTCTTGGCCTCGAGTCGCTCGATCGGTCGGTTCGATCTCGAGCAATGCTTGAATCGCTTACGCCTGGCGCCCCTAACCTTGCGGCGATACCTGCACTCAAGAAGTCGCGCAATCGTTCTGACATGCTGGTGACGTTGAACGATCCCACCGGCCCCGCCGCGGAGGCATTTCGAACCTTGCGGGCCTCGTTGCAGTATGTGGCCGTCGACGACGACGCCCGAATTATCCAAATAGCAAGCGCTCACTCCGCGGACGGCAAGACCACCGTTTCCGCCAATCTGGCCTTGGCATTGGCGCAAGCCGGCCGCTCGGTGGCAGTGATTGACGCTGACTTGCGCCGGCCGCGCATACATGAGCTGTTCGGCGTACCGCAGGTGCCAGGACTGACGTCGGCGATTATCGGCAGCGCACCCCTCGACCAGTGTGTTCAGAAGATCCCCGGGGCGGGTAACGGTAATGCATGGGTCATGCCCAGCGGTCCGCTACCGCCTGGCCCTTCTGAGCTTCTCGGCAGCAAGGCGACCAAGTCGATCATCACCAAGATCGCAAAGCTTGTCGATTTCGTGATCATCGATACCCCGCCGGTTCTTGCAGTGGCCGACACCGTTGTCTTGTCACAACATGTGCATGCCTCGATCTTGGTCGTCGACGCCAAGAAGACAACCCGCGCCGACGTCGTCGAAGCGTTCGAACGGCTGCAACAGGCCGGCTCGCCGGTCGTCGGCACCGTACTCAACAAGGTCTCTCGGCGCCCCGGGTCCTATGGCTATGGCTATGGCTACGACTACGGCAGCGACGACTCATCTCGCTCGGGGCTGCTCGGCTGGTTTGGTCGCGGCAACGACGATCGGCCAGCGGTGCAAAAGCTAGGCAGCGAAGATAGTTCGAAGCTCGAATCGGCCATGAGACAACGCCAGGCCCCGCCCAAGACGAAGACGCCCGATGCGGGCAATCCCTCGGCATTCAGCAGCTCAGCGAAATCCAACAACGGTGGTGCAACTGCCGCACCTGTTACAGCCAAGCCGGGTCAAGACGATGCTGTATCGGCCTCATTGCCGCGGGTTGCCGTCGAACGACTAGGACTCCGTAGCGATCGAGCGACGCCTACCGGTGAATCGAACGGATCGGCGCCGACCAACACGACTCCAGCTCCCACGGAGGGCGCTGTCGACAAGGCACCTGCAAACGCAGAAGAGTGGGCTGATGACATCGGGGTGGACATGTCAACGGTGCCCCGCGACACGACCGACTAGGCGACGCCTCGCGTTGGCTAACAGCCCTGTTGGTCACTCAGCGCCGTAGTTCCGGCCGATGTTTGCCGCAAGGAAGTTGTGGGCGGCTGTGAACGTCTGTAGCCAGCGGCTGTCGTACCACGGCAGGTCAGGCCCAAACTTGCCCTGTAACACCGCTTGGGCGGCACTACGGGACCGCTCCGTACGATCTGACCGCTTACGGCTGGCTATCTCGCGGTGTAGCCGGCGTCGACATGGACGATCTCGCCGGTCATATAGCTGGCGTCAGTGCTTGCGAGGAACACGACCACGTTGGCGATTTCGTTTGGTTCGGCCAGCCGTTTCATCGGAATGGTCGCATCGGCAAGGGCCTGCAGGTCGGCTTCTGACGGGGGAGTAGCTCGCTGGCTCGACAACATGGGTGTGCGAACTTCGCCGGGTGCAACTGCATTGATACGGATGCCTTGCTCGACATGATCGAGCGCCATGGCGCGGGTCAGCTGATGCACCGCTCCCTTTGACACGCAATAGGCGGTTGATCCGCTCGAGGCGACGCCACCCCAGATGCTGCCAAAATTCACGATTGATCCGCGGCCACGTTTGGCCATGTAGCCAATCGCGGAGCGGCTCATATAGAACATGCCGTCGATGTTGACGCCCATGACCCGTCGCCAATCATCGTCGCTTGTGCCGAGGGCGTCGGCGCGGTGAATCGTGCCGGCAGCGTTGACGAGTACATCGAGTCGCCGGTAGCGATTGGTGATGGTTGCGATGGCATCGACACAGAACGCGCTGTCAGAGATGTCGCCGATGATCGGGTCATCGGCGGCGATCTCGCCGGCGACCTCGAATGCACCTTCGGCGTCGATGTCGATGATGCACACCGTGCCACCGAGCTCGGCGAATGCCCGGGCGCAGGCTGCGCCCATGCCAGAAGCGCCTCCGGTTATGGCGATCACCTTGCTGGTGAAGGACCCCTCAGCGAAGTTCATTGTTGCGCACGTTTGAGGGTGTAGTTGCTTCCGCCATAGGTCTGTTCTGTCGGCTGCAATTCGATGCGATTGATGTTTATGTGCGGTGCAGCGTTGATTGCATAGAGGATCGTGTCCGCGCACTCAGCGGCGGTGACCTCGTCGGCGCCGGTGTCGAGGATTGCAGCGCGTGCCGCTGGGTCGTCGACAGCTACCTGATAGAACTCGGTTTGAATGCGGCCAGGGCAAATCTCGGTGACTCGCACGCCGGTGCCCTGCAATTCGAGGCGCAGGTTGGTCGACAGTCGGTGCATGGCACCCTTGGTAGCCCCGTAGAGCGCAGAAGCGAGGGGATAGAGGCCCGCCATCGAACCAACGTTCACGATGTGTCCTGAGCGCTGCTCGATCATTGCCGGCAGCACCGCCTGCACCAGATGAATTGCCGCAGTGACGTTCGTTGACACCGTGATTTCGATATCGGCATAGGTCGCCTCGCTCAACGACCCCCACGCCCGGCCGAGGCCTGCGTTGTTGACCAGGATGTCGATCGTGCCGATCTCGTCGATCAAGGCCTGCACTCCATCGGCGTCGGTCACATCGAGTACGTGGGCGATACAGCCAGTCTCGGCGGCCAGGTCTCTAAGACGCTGTTCTCGTCGAGCAGTTGCATGCACCTGCATGCCGTTGGCGGCAAGCGCCCTGGCAGTAGCGGCACCAATGCCGCTCGATGCCCCGGTGATTAGAACGACTGGTGTTTGGTCACGCAGCGTGGTCATCGCTCGAAACTAGCGGAGAAATCGCGCGTTCGACAATGGCGCTGTTGCTGATGTTGACACTGTTAAGCGTGTGATCCCGGGTCGATCCATCGCCTTTTTCGCTCGGAATAGGGTCAAAACCGCAAAAACACGCCAAAAAGCGCGCAAAAAGCCAGATCGGCCTTGCGCTTTTGGCGTTTCCGCTGACACAATGATGACACTGTTGTAATTACAAAGGGTGGATTCCCTTTGAGGAGGCGCCGTGCGTCGCAAAAATATGCTTGACCGGTCGTGGCAAGAGTTCTCGAACTGCCTCGGTGTCGACCCCGACTTGTTCTTCCCTGAGCGGGGGGCGTCGACGCGTGAAGCCAAAGATGTCTGCCGCAATTGCGTCGTGCAAAACGACTGCCTCGAATATGCGCTCGCCAACAGCGAGAAGTTCGGTATCTGGGGCGGCATGAGCGAACGTGAACGCCGCCGCATCCGCCGCCAGCGCAACGCCAGCCGTCAGCCAGCGCTACCAGAAATCGCAACCGCGTAACACTGACCTGGGCAGGCGGCGGGTCGCCGTCCGCAGACGGGGCTAGGCTCAGACCATGAACCTCGGAGCACCAGAGCTCATCATCGTATTGGTTATCGTCCTCGTCATCTTCGGCGGCGCCAAGCTGCCAAAGCTGGCCCGCTCAATCGGCCAGGCCCAAAAAGAGTTCCAGCATGGCGCGAACGAAAGCGTCCAAGACGACGACGAAAAAGCCTAGATCAGTCGTTATTTAAAGGCAGGCGCCGCTACAGCGCCTGTCTTGTTCACGTGCGTCTTGTTTGTAGCACCCAGCCGACGTTTAGATCCGCTCGATGAGGGTTCCGGTGCCTAGTCCGCCGCCGCAACACATGGTGATGACGCCGTAGCGGCCACCGGTGCGCTGTAGCTCATGGACGGCCTTGGTCGTCAAGAAGCAGCCGGTGCCGCCGAGCGGGTGCCCAAGCGAGATGGCGCCACCATTGGGGTTGACCTTGGCCATATCGGGGCCGAGTTCCTTGCTCCAGGCGAGCACGACTGACGCGAACGCCTCATTGATCTCGAAGACATCGATGTCGTGGACGGTCAGGCCCTCGGCCTCGAGGATCTTGCGGGTAGCCGGAATCGGTCCTTCGAGCATCAGCACGGGATCACAGCCAACAAGCGCACTTTGCACGATGCGAGCGAGTGGCTTCACGCCCAGTTCTTTAGCCTTGTCGGCGCTCATCATCAGTACTGCGCTGGCGCCATCGGCGATCTGTGACGAGGTACCCGCGGTATGTACGCCGTCTTCGCGGGCAACCGGTTTGAGCTGCGCCAGCTTCTCGAGGCTCGTGTCACGAGGAATCTCGTCGCGAGTGACCGTGATCTTCTCATCAGTCTTGTTGCCGTCTGCGTCGAGCACGGGTGCGTCGACAGGAATGATCTGGGTTTCGAAACGGCCTTCGGCTACGGCGACGGCTGCGCGTTCTTGTGACTGGAGGCCGAAACGGTCGGTGTCATCTCGCGTGATGCCGTACTTCTCGGCAACTCGCTCAGCGCCCTCGAACTGGCTCACGAACTCGTAGTGGCCAAAGTAGGTGCGGCTCATTGGGCTTCCGAGTCCGGCCTTCTTGCCGGCGAAGGCGTCAGAGCCGATCGGAAGCAAGCTCATTGCTTCGACGCCGCATGCGAGCACTACATCTTCGATGCCCGACGCAATCAGCGCATGAG
>JBDNHG010000391.1:0-4412 GCA_041688925.1 Acidimicrobiales bacterium
GCCTTCCCACAACATCGTGGCTGTTCCATTGGTGTGTCGTTGAGGAACTGCTGGACGTCTTCGAAGTTGTCCTGGGAGCCCATACCAACACCTGGAGAAAAAGTTTGGCCGGTGATGGTGTCTCGGGGGGCTTGTAGGAGATGTGACCAGAGTGACCGAACTCTGGTCCGATCCCAAACGAGAGGAAGAGCCAATGGAGTTTCGAGGAACAGTTGCTGCGGTCAAGGAACCGCAGACCAAGACGGTGACCGTCAACGGGGAGGACCGTGATGTCACTCGGCTGAGGGTGGTAGCCGAGTCGGGCCTGCCGCGACCTCGCGAGCAAGCCGACGGGTCGATGCGTAACGAACGGGACAAGAGCTACTTCGACGTCGAGGGCTGGGGTCCCAAAGCCCGCGCTCTCGCTCGAGTCAACATCGGCGAGAAGTTCAACGTCTCTGGGGACATCTTGGAGGCTCAACCATTTGAGAAAGCCGACGGCACCACGTTCTATCCCAGCCACCAGCTGCGGGTGAACAACGTCGAGTTCATCGGCGTCAACCAGGCGGCGTCACGAGACCGTGCCGCTTCAGCCGTAGCGGGGGTCCGCGCCGCCAACGACAAGGTGGTTGCCGAGTCGATGGACGCCGATTTGAGTGCGGGCCCCGAGGCCCGACAGAACGAGGCCGAAGCGGCTTCGATCGGATTCTGAGGTGACCGAAGCCCGTCGAGCTGCTGCGGTGTATCGGGCTGAGAGCCGGGTGTTATGCCGCTCAGCTATCGATTTGGGCGCCAGCCCTGCGGCCATCGCCGAGATGGCTGCAGATGCCGGTGTCGCAAATGTGCGGGTCCGCGTCCACTATCACTGGAGCGGCGCAGTGGCGGCGGCGCGCCCGGCAACCCGGAGTCTGCACTTCTCGACTGCCGCTCTCACGGTGCCGTTAGCACTACATGAGATTGCCCACCTTCAAGCAGGCTCAAAGGCTCAACATGGCGAAAGGTTCGTCGTAGCGTTTGTTCGGCTTGTTACACATGTGGGCGGTGCCGAATTGGCGATGAGATTCCAGGCGACTCTCAGAGAAGAAGGCGCCGGCCTGTGGGACCCCGTTCCGCACCGATTGTCCGTGGCGTAAGGATCATCAATGGATTATCACATCACCTTCGACACCGAAGCCGATGGGCTGCTGCGCTATGACAGCCCCGAAGCCGAGAAATTCGTCGGCCCGGTCATCACTCCAACCGGCATCCGGCTGCTGCGCGTCATTTCAGAAATGGCCGACCGCCGCGGCGGGTCGGTGGACGTCAACCTCGAAGAACTTGCCGGGCGTTGTGGTGTGTCTGAAGCCAGAATCAAGAAGTCGATCGATCTGCTGTGCCACAGAAATCTCGCGTCCCTCTCGCCAGCCGAGGGCGACGGGGCAACATCACTCGAAATCAAGCAGTGGCTCAACCCGCCCCGAGCTGGCGTATGCGCCAACAAATATCCGCCCGCGCTCCGTGACGAGTACAAGGAGTTCATGGACACCGTTGAACCAGAACTCGACGCGTCGGCCACACCGGCGGTGGTCGACACCAGCGCCGAGCAAGACAGCCTCGGCATCTGAGCATCGGGCCGCTGCTATTTGGGCCTTGCGACGGCAGAACCAACGTAGCAAAGCCGCCGGTCGGAGACGTTTGGGCCTGGGTGGTTCGAGATCGATTCGGCGCTGCTGATATGCAGCGCGCGCTGCTTGGGACGTTCCCGAGTGGTCGTTTTGCCCGGACACCGAGACACTGCGCTCCCGATATGTGTGGGCTCCGAGCGTGGCTCGCACCGACAGTTGCCAACCGGGGGTCGTACGGACTGCTGACCTGACGGATGCGCCTGGGAGAACGACATCGATGCGCTATGTCAACAACTTCTCTAGCTGCGTCCGTAGCAGCGCGAAGTCCCACGGCGTCGATGTCGTCATCCGCTCCTTGACGAGAGTTTCGAGGTCGTCGTCGCTGAGCGTGAGCACGTACCCGCGCCCGTCAGTCGCAGTGTCTTTGCAGCGCGCGTCCCACCGTTTCCGCTTCTGGAACGATCTACAGCAGACGATGCCGAGTTGGCCCCGCGCGTTTGAGAACCGTCCGGTTAACTGATCGATCTCTGGGTTGGCGAGGTCGGCGCCGTAGTTCTTGCACTCCACGAATACGTAGGGGGCGTGCACGACCTTATTATGGACCCAAGCGAAGAATCCTCGCTGATCTTCGTTCGTGAAGGTGATGTCGATGCGTTTGCGTCCATCGTGGATCTCGAACTCGCGTTTCGGGTTCACGAGGCTTGGATATAGGATTGCTGCGAGGAGCGCCTGGACCGCTCGGTGGTACTTGTCAGCGTCGGCGGCGCCGCTCGGGGTGTCAAGCACCGTGGCAAGCAGTTTGGTCCAATCTGGTGGCTCTACATCGAGGGTGTCGGCCAGTTCGTAGTGGCTGGGCGGTTGACGACGCGATCCGGACTGGCTTCGGTATTGCTGGAGAATGTCTGGGTGTTCGATGGTCACCTTACGAGCGAGGCTCTTGCTCCGGCCGTACTTCTCAGCGACGGACTTCTTCGTCACACGGCGCCGACCGTCCTTGAGTACCTCAACCAGTGCGCCCCCTGCCGAGAGTTCTTCTTCTTGGAGGATCGGCAAGATGTGGTGGTCGAGGTACTCACCGGGGTCGAAGGTGGGGCGGCGGCGTACCAAGCACTTCGGCACAAGTAGAAGTGGACCGGTCTTGGTTGTCGGCAGGTCGGCGTACTGAACCTCCCATTTTTGGAGGCTGGAGTTCCAACAACGAGCGGACGCAACATCCTTGACCAGTTTGATGCCGTAGAAGTGGGCGGCGTCCTGGGTGAATTCGATGAGTGGTCGTCGCACGATGTTCGTGGTGATGTCGGAAACGCGGTCATGGCCGATGCCATCGATGAACAACACCGTGTCTTCTAGGTCCTGCAAGAGTCCGGTGGTCGCAGCGTCGCTGCCATTGAGTGCCTCCCACATGACTTCGGCCAAGCCTTTGCCCATGCCGCGCCCCGCCGGTCGGCCACGGCTTAGCCCGAGATGCGTCTCGTTCGGTTCACTGAGTGAGCCAAGGAGTTGTCGCGCCCCACTGTGATCGCCATCGCCGATACGTCCCAGGACGGCATCGAAGAAGCTCTGAAGCAGCGAGACGCAGGTCTCGCCCCAGTCGCTGCGGAGATTTCGGAATGCACGTGGGTCAAGAAAGAACGGGGAGTCGGTGTGGAGAGCGACGTCGACGAACTCGAAGGTCGATTGGTCGCCGGTGACTTTGAAGTGTTGCGAGATCCGCTTGGTCGGTCGTTTCGCTGCCATGGTCCGCCCTTTCGCGCTGCTATAAGCCTGCCTCATTCGCCCCAGCCGCGCCGTCACCCTCACTTGGATTGTTCGTGAACGCCGTCAGTGTCCAGTGTGCGAACTTCGCGATTTCCGCGTCCATCTGCCTTGCCGGAGCCGTCTCGCAGCCACTGAGCTCAGGCTCTTCGCATGTTCGTGCCCGTGATTCCGATGCGCTCTAATTGGGTAGATATCTCGGTGATCCACCCGCTTGACATATCTACCCTGATGAGCGGACAGGACGGACCTTCCGAGTCATCACGCCCTCAATGCGCACTGCCCTAGCGGATCGACTGGCGAGCGCGATCGGCTCGGAGATCTCCGGTGGCGTGTATGTACCTGGCTGTTTCTCATAGGCCGATCTCCACGGTGTTGCGGGAGCGTTGATATGTGTCGATCTGATCGAGCAGTCGTTCACGGTGTGTCGCTGCCAGCTCGCCGGTGACTGCACCGAGCGCAGCGTCCGGTCCCGCGTTGCCCGTCGTCGACACGGGTGGCTGCCAGCGGTCCCAGAACGGCATCACGTCGGTGGCGAGGCTGTCCCATCGAGCCGCTTGCCACCGGATCGATGGACGAGCGCCGAGCACCTCAATGAGCCGGTCGACGGGAGAATGCTCAACCCCAAGCCGCAGGGCCGCTACACGTTGTTCAACCGCCCGGTCGATCACGTGCTGGTCATGGCCTGGAGCGAGACGTGCGATCTCGGCCAACGTCTGGCCAGCCATACCGGAGTGATGCAACGCCACTGCGACCGAGTCCTGTTCTGCCACGGTCCGAAGATCCTCAACCCGCACGGTTTGAGCGACGCGTTCGGCGATGTCAGCGGGCTCTGCGCCGAACTCGTCGTCCTGGTCGCCGACGGCGATCAACACGTTTTCGTCTCGTCCTCGGGTGAGATTCACCAGGAGTTCAGCGGCGCTTACGCCAGTGCTCACGATCGACGTCGAAGCGTCGTTGGTGGCTCCTTGGATCGAATAGGACGTCATGGCGTAGGCCAAGTCGATACCTGCTGGCCTGCTCGCCCAACCGTGGGGGACCGCAACTTCGCCGATTTCAGTGAACTCGACGACC
>JBDNHG010000392.1:0-2660 GCA_041688925.1 Acidimicrobiales bacterium
CATCGACTTCAACCAGAACGCCCCGCACAAGACGGTGTTTGGTGCATGGTCTGTGCGCCCACGGGTCGGTGCGCAGGTATCGATGCCGATCGCCTGGGACCTCGTCGATGAGGTCGACCCGAACGAGATCACGATCGCAACCGTGCCAGGATTGCTCGATGAACTCGGAGACGCTTGGGCCGACTATCGCTACGCTTCGCAGTCGCTCGAACCCTTGCTCGAGTTCCACGAACGCGACATGGCCGCCGGATTAATGGACGCCCCGTGGCCTCCCGTGTATCCGAAACAACCAAACGAACCGCCCCGAGTCGCCCCAAGCCGAGCCAAAAAACCCGAGTGAGCACCAACGAATCCAACCCCGCCCCGCAAGGGCGCAGCGAAGCTGTAGCTAGCGACGAGGGACGAGGAGCGGTGCACCCAGCTTCAGACACTTCCAGGCGAATGCCGCAAGGGCGCAGCGAAGCAAGCCCGGAAGAACAGGGACGAGGAGCGGTGCACCCAGCTTCAGACACTTCCAGGCGAATGCCGCAGGAATACGGTGAGCTGATCGATGATCCGCGGGATGAGCGGATGTTGTGGTTCACCGGGCTTCGTGATCAGGCGTTACGCCAATTGCGCGAGGCACCCGGCGGCGACATGGAAGGCATCTTCATCGCCGAGGGGGATGTCGTTATTCAGCGTGCTCTCGATGCCGGCCACCAGATGCACTCGGTGATCGTCGAAGCGGCTCGGACTCGACCGCTCGATTTCGAACTCGGTGCCACGCCGCTCTACCGCATGGGCGAGCCCGTCGTGCAAGAGATCGCAGCCCATCGGCGCTATCGGGGTTCGATGGCAGCATTTCATCGCCCGGCACTGCGACCGCTGTCTGATGTGGTTGATGGTGCGGCGACGGTTGTGGTCACCGAGGGCGTGAACAATCCAACGAATATGGGGGTGATGCTGCGCACGGCGGCGGCGCTCGGTGTCGAAGCGCTTTTGGTCGACCCCAGTAGCTGCGACCCGCTTGCTCGACGTACGTGTCGGGTGTCGATGGGTGCGGTGTTTGCCGTGCCTCACACCCGCCTCGAGGTGTTTCCCGGCGGTCTCGACCCGCTTCACGAGATCGGGTTCACCACGGTTGCGCTTACGCCCGACCCGACGGCTATTCCACTCGACGAGATCGGCTTTGCGGCCGATGAGCGGGTAGCACTGTTGCTTGGGGCCGAAGAGCCCGGCCTTACCGATGCCGTGCAACAACGGGCAACCCGCCGTGCCTGCATCCCGATGCATCAAGGAATCGATTCGCTCAATGTGGCGACGGCAGCAGCGATCGCCATGTGGCATGTGACGAGGGCACGTCGGTAATGGGTGCTAGTGCCGCAACCGGCAACGTTTGCATGGGTGTGAGCGGCACTTCGACGCCGCTCGCTGCGTTCTCGAAACCGCCATTCCAGGCCAAGGAGTGACGATTCCTGCGGCCTTGCGAGCAACGCCGCTGCGCTCGCTCAAACCACCCATCGTCACCGGCTACGGCACTAGATGTCGACGCGACGACAGCAGGCCGCGATGCGGTCGCCAGCGCGCCGTCGTCATTCTGCTCGCCCTGGTCTGTTTCGCTTCGGCTTGTTCGAGCGACGCAACCTCGGACCAGAACGCAGCGACTGGCGAGGCGACGTCGGAACCCACTCGGCTTGTCGAAGCGACGCCTGACCCAACGTTGGAACCAACGGTTGTGCCGCCGACCCCAATCCCGACCGCGACGGTGACGCCAACACCAACTGCAGTGCCCACCGCAACACCGACACCGACACCGACGGTCGTCGACGACACGCCTGTGGTGATCCAGGGTGATGCGTGGGCGATCACCGAAGCCGATGTTGCCCGGTTCACGGCATTCATCGAAGAGACACATCAGCTCGAGTTCACGGCCGACATCCGCATCGTGGTGAGCGACGACATCGGCTTCGAGTTCGCACCCGGGTACGAGGCCTTCAACGAAACCGAGTGGTATTTGTTGCAGGCTCTGGGACTCGCTGATCGGTCGGTTGCACGCGAGACGATCAATCAGGCTCGCCGAGATCGCATCCGAGGCGTGTGCTGTCAGTTCAACGATCTCACCCAGGTGGCGGTCGAGGTCGAGGCGACCAAACTCGAGACCGAAACGATCGTCGTCCATGAGCTCACGCATGCCCTACATACTCAATATCCTGAGCTCTTCGAGCGGTCGCTCTACGAGACCGATGAGACGCCCCGACCGTTTGCTGCGTCGGGCGAAGGCGTGCCGCAATACATTGCGTTCAAGTACTTTGCTCAGGCGTCACTCGAGGATCGCCTGGCGGTTGGCGACGAACTTGCCATCATCCGCGACGACATGGTTTCGTTGGTCGGGCGTGGCGCTGCCGACCATTTGAACTTTGCCTACGCAGCCGGCCCAGCGTTCGTCGCTTCGGTCGTCGAGGCTCGCGGTGTCGACGGATTGTTCGACCTGCTCGCCGTTCCGCCGACGACGACCGAGCAGATCCTCTTTCCTGAGAAGTATCTGGTCGCCGAGGCACAACAGTTGGTGACCTCGCCGGCGGCCCCCGAAGTCGGCACGGTTCGGGCAGTGGGCACCATCGGCGCTGCCATGTTGATCTTCGTGCTGCGCGATGCGCAGGGCGAGGAAGCAGCCCGCGCGA
>JBDNHG010000393.1:0-2811 GCA_041688925.1 Acidimicrobiales bacterium
CTTTGTCGATGATGCGCAACTGGGCTCGCCCGAAGGCGGTGCCGATGGGCATCGGCGCATGAATGTCGTCGGGGCCGTGCACCACATGCACTGTCACGTCGTCAGAGCACTCGGCAGGGCCGTACAGGTTGATGAGGGGCAGGCCGGGGTAGGTTGCGAACCATCGCTCGGCAAGGCGTGGGTCGAGTGCCTCGCCCGTCGATATGAGGGCTTTGAGCGTGAGCTGGTCGCGCTCGGGTGCGCAGTCGAGCAACACACGAATCATCGATGGCACGAGTTGAGCAACCGTGACTTGTTCGTGGATCAGGATGCGCCAGAGTGCCCGTGGATCGAGGCGCTCGTCTTCGCTGGCAACATGGGTTCGGGCGCCGGCGATGATCGGTGTCGTCGACTGCCACACGGCAATGTCGAAACTCGGCGGGGCCGACTGAAGCACCACATCGGTGGCGTCGAGGTCGAGCAGTTCGATCATGGCCTGAGTGTGAAGAACGAGACCCCGCTGCTCGATCATCGGTGCTTTGGGCGTGCCGGTTGATCCTGATGTGCTGATCACATAGGCCAGATCGTCGAGCCCGCGAGACGGGCCGCAGTCGCCGAGTGATTCTGCCCGAACGGTCAGCCCCGATGGGTCGAGCAGGAACTCGGGGGTCGCTGACTTGAGTATCTCGCGGAGTCGGCTCTCGCCGTGGCGTGGGTCGAGCGGCAGATAGGCAGACCCAACGGACAAGACCGCCAAGATCGCGATGATGCCCTCGATGCCGGGGTCGAACCGCAGCGCTACCAATGACTCGGTGCCGCAGCCAGCGGCGCGAAGCCTGGCCGCCATCTCGGCGACGTCACTTTTGACCGCTGATCGGGTCATCCGCCGACCCTCGCTCGAGAGCAGCACGACGGCTGGGTCGCCGGTCAGAGCTGTTTCGAGGAGGTCGCGATACCCGGATGCCTCGGCTGGGCGGTTCGATACCGTCAGCCGCTCGTGAGGGCCATTCATCGTCGGCGTCTGTTGCACAGAACTGGTCACGGTCAAGCCGTGGTTTCGACCGACCGCGCCAGAATCGCAAGGCCAGCTTCGAGTTGTTCGGTGCTGATGGTCAACGGAGGAAGCAACTTGACGACGCTGTCGTCGGGCCCGGCTGTTTCGAGGATGAGCCCGGCAGCGAAGCACGACGATGCGATTGCGCCGGCGCGGCCAGCGTCGCCGATCTCGATACCAAGCGCCATGCCCCGGCCTTTGACGACGGCCCCGGGAACACATGCGGCGATCTGGTCGAGCGCAGCGGTGATGATTCGGCTCTTGGCTAAGACGTCGTTCGAGAGCGCGTCGTCGCTCCAGAACTTGTCGAGCGCGACGACCGCGGTTACGAACGCAAGATTATTGCCCCGGAACGTGCCGTTGTGCTCGCCGGGCGACCACTGGTCGAGCTCGGGTGCCAGCAGAACAATCGAGAGTGGCAGACCCACACCCGAGAGCGACTTGGAGAGCACGACGATGTCAGGCACGATGCCGGCGTCTTCGAAACTGAAGAACTTGCCGGTGCGGCCGCACCCGGCCTGGATGTCATCGACGATCAGCAGCGCCCCGTGGTTGTCGGCTACCCGGCGCATTGCGCTCAGCCAGTTCGCGCTGGCTGCATTGAGGCCGCCCTCGCATTGCACGGTTTCGAGCAGGATTGCCGCCGGAGCGTCGTAGCCGCTCGACTGGTCGCTCAAGAGCCGATCAAGCAATAGCGCCGTGTCGATATCGGGGCCGAGATAGCCGTCGAAGAGCGCCCGAGTCACGCCGGGCAGCGGCACAAATGGTGCCATGCGATGCGACTGGTTGCCCGTAGCGGCGAGTGCTCCTGAGGTGACGCCATGAAACGCATTGGTGAAGGCGATCACGTTTGTTCGTTTGGTGACTTTCCGAGCGAGTTTTATTGCCGCTTCGACGGCGTTTGTTCCGGTTGGGCCAGTGAACTGCACTCGGTACTCGAGCCCGCGGGGGCAGAGCAGACGGTCATGGATGGCCCGCAGAAACTCGTTGCGCGCCGGCGTCTGTAAGTCGAGACCATGTGTGATGCCACCGGACGAGATGTAGGAGATCAAGGCGCTGGTCATGTCGGGGTCGTTGTGCCCGTAGTTGAGCGTCGAACAGCCGGCGAGGAAGTCGATATAGCGGTTGCCATCGGTGTCGACGATCGTTGCACCCTCGGCGGTCGCAAACGTGGCCGAGATGCGGCGTGAATAGGTGCGCACCTCTGACTCGAGGTTGATGGTTGCGAGCGGCAATGCGGGAGAGTTCATGTCTGGTCCTTCATGCAAAGAAGCGGTACAGCAGGTCACCAGAGGCGATCGCCGCGCTGGTAGGAACTGCAGGGTCGGTAAGAATCGTGGTCAGTTGGCCAAGTGTGGCCCCGGCTTCGGCGCCGCGTTGATCTTGGTAACCGTCGGGTGCCCAGTGCAGGGTCGATAGCTGGCGCACATCGGGCTTGAATTGCTCTTTGAAGTCGAGCAGGCCAGGTTGATCGGCATCGCTGCGACCCATGTCGAGATACGATATGTCGCGCTCGCATGCCAGTCGAATCGACTGCATCATCAGCGCGGGGTTTGGGCGAACGGTGTTCTCGTAGGATGCCGAAAACTTGTAGTACCAGACGCCATTCCAAGCAAAGAACGTCATTCCTGCGATGGGTTCACCGTCGACTTCGGCGAACAGCACGACCATGTCGTCGCCGAAATTCGTATGCAGCGTCTCGAAGAATTGTTTCGGCTGCGCCAACATCGCGTACTTGTCCTTGCGCAGCTGAACATGCATCGAATGCATCGCTGCGA
>JBDNHG010000394.1:0-1854 GCA_041688925.1 Acidimicrobiales bacterium
ATCGACATCTTTGGTTGGCTCGGCTACCCGATGCAGATCAAGATCAACTTCTTGTGCCGTGACTCGATCTTGGCGGCGCCGCTGGTGCTCGACCTGGCACTGTTCATGGACCTCGCCAAGCGAGCCGGCGAATCGGGCGTGCAAGAGTGGCTCAGCTTCTACTTCAAGGCCCCACAGGCTGGCGAAGCCGGCCCTGAACACGACATCTTCATCCAGCAGACCAAGCTCAAGAACACGCTACGCGAGTGGATGGGCGAACAACCCGTCACTCACTCTGAAGCCGGTTAGTCCGACCGCACCCCACTCAACTAACGCAAATGAGGAGCGCTACCCGCGATAGTCGCGGGTAGCGCTCCTAATTTGGGTCTGGGTCTGGATCAGGCCTGGGTTGCTGCGTAGGTGGCGAGCTTGTCGAACGCCATGCCCCAGCCGCCGGCACCAGGTGAGTCGGCAGGCACGCCGACGTGGGACATGGTCATCTTGGTCTTGCCGTCGATCGGTTCGAGTTCGACGATGACTTCGGTCGTCTCGGGATGGCCTTCGGGCATGCCCATCTGGGCGGGCGGGATCACGGCGCCGGCCTCGTCGCTCATGCTCTCGGTGTACACCAGGCGTTGGTTCTCGACGATCTCGGTGAACTCGCCGACGAACCACATTTGCATCGGCCCGTTCGGCGTTTCCATGGTCATGCAGATGTGGCGGGTTCCGCCGACCTGAACATCCATCTTGGCTACCGGGATGCTGGCACCCATGGGGCCGTACCAGGCGGCGAAGTGGTCAGGTTCGGTCCACATCTTCCAGATCAGTTCGACGGGTGCGTCGAGGATGCGTCCAATCACCACAGAGTCAGTCATTGTCGGGGTCGTCCTTTGGTTTGTGGTCTGGTTGGGGTTCTTCGAGATAGCTGTCCATTTGGTCGAAGCGGCTTTCCCAGATCGGGCGATAGTGGTCGGCCCAACTCGCGACCGCTGCGATCGGGGCAGCGTTGATCGTGCACGGGCGATACTGGGCTCGTTGCCCTTGCGTGATGAGTCCGGCTTTCTCGAGGACCTTGATGTGTTTCGAGACCGCCGGAAGCGACAGGGCGAACGGCTGAGCGATCTCGTTCACGCTGGCCTCGCCGGTCGACAGCCGAGCCAGGATCGCTCGTCGCGTTGGGTTGGCCAGAGCCGCGAATGTTTTGCTCAGGCGATCTTCGTCGAGGACTGCGGTACTGCCTGCGACCATGCGTCAACCTCTGGTACTTTCCCTAGTGGTTAATTAACCAATATGGAAAGTACAAGGATGGCGTGCCATTGTCAAGCGCGTGCAGCCAAGTGTCTGGAGGCGTCGTCGGTGCGTCCGGTGTCAGTGCGTCCGGTGTCAGTACAAGTGCTCACGCGGCGCGATGGGTCATGGGTTCGCCGGTCAGCGTTGGCAGGGGCAACTCGTCGCCAGTTGCTCAGTTGTTGGTCCGAGCAGCCAGAGATACAGGGAACAGGCTCGCTTCTCGCGTTCGTCGCGTGCGCCGCAGCCGAACCGTTCGCCGGTCGTGTCAACGTCACCTCGATCCGCAGCGTTGGTAGCCGCAGCGACCACGTGCTCAAGTAGTGATGCCATACCCATTGATGAAGGCTCCCGCGTCATGGAGATTCTGTCGGCGCAGCTGGCCAGGACCTGAGCGAGTTCACCGAAGATGGTTCCAACGTCTCTGGGTGAAATCCCCTAGGGCAGCGGGCCTACGAATTTGCGTCGTGACGATTGGTAGACGAACGGCCCACGCCGATCGGCACGTGGACATCACGGCTCGGTGGGGTGCCGGGTGATGGTGACGGTCTGTTCGGTGGGGGTGGCCGCCTCGGTGCGGTCGAGTTC
>JBDNHG010000395.1:0-2328 GCA_041688925.1 Acidimicrobiales bacterium
CAGATGCCCCGACTCGTCGCCGCCCTGGCCCGCCACGTCGAGACTGTCACACCGCCCTGCGATACTGACCACAACGAACTCGCCGCATGAATACCGGGACCACCACCCGCGGCGACTTCAACAAGCAACGGGACATCCTCCGAACCAAAGCACCTAGCTCTTTTGCTAGGTCGCTCGCTTGCTATGAATAGTGACGTCCCCTGCTGGGGATGCCACTATTCGACACGCTCTGCCACGACAACAGCCGCACCGACTGCCGCCGCTCCGGCCCGTCGCACCGTGGCATAGGCACCTGCACACGAGGCCAGGCCACGGCCTTCGAGCTCGATGCGGTTGAGCGAGGCAAGCGTCCGCAGCGTCGCCACGCTGCGAGGTAGATCGGCCTGGGCAAGCGACGGGATGACACAACGCGGCGTCTGCCACACCACGTCGAGAATCAGATCTGATCCGATAGCGATGCTTTTGCCTGGCCAGTCGTTCTCTTGGAACGGCGGGCCGTCGACATCCAGCACGAGGTTGGCCCGATAACGACGCACCTCGCCTGCCGTTGCTTCTCCCCCACCAGCCAAGGCGTGCAGCGTGGCGGTCGTGAT
Source organism: Acidimicrobiales bacterium (assembly GCA_041688925.1). GTDB lineage: Bacteria > Actinomycetota > Acidimicrobiia > Acidimicrobiales > UBA10347 > UBA10347. Next base: position 594 of record JBDNHG010000395.1, read on the forward strand.
CACATGAATCGGCGCGAAGTCGAACACCGTGCCCGCAGGCGCGGACGCCGCGAGCTTTCCGGTCGTCACGTCGCCGACCTCGAGAGACCCGCCGTCGAGCAACGCGTCGACATCCGGGTCGGTTCGTTCGAGTGTTGGTGCGTTGATGTCACCGGCGCGCCGGAGGACAACACTTCGGCCGATGTAAGCCGACAGCAAAGATGCCAGCGACTCAGAGTCGTCGACCGAGTGGCGTTCACCGCTGGGGAACCCGATGTTCAGCTCACCATCGATCTCGGTCACATGCAATGAGAGCAGCGGTGCCCAAAGCGACGGTCGCTTGGCGCTTGCCACGAGGCCCGTCTCGCCATCGACGACCGCCCACGAGCGGTCTCGCGCCAAGCCAGCGGGACCGACCTCGACTTTCTCGATCGTCTCGCCCCCACACGTCTTGACCGGGTAACGCCAAATCTCTGCAAGCATGACCCAAGCTTACGAACCACGGCGGCCGCGAGGGGGCGTCATTATTCGGTTGCGGCGCAGCGGCTCCAGCCGAATCGTTCGCGAAGGACTCGATTCCACTTCGCTGCCGGCAGCTGAGGATGCAGCAAGGCCATCCCCGTTCTGAGAGGCACTGGTCTGAGAGGTAATGGTCTGACGCTGTCAGATGGCGACGGGCCATCACCCCGCTGACGGCACTACCCTTGCACCTATGAACCTTGGCGGCCCCGAACTCATCATCTTGGTGGGCATCGCCGTCTTGTTGTTCGGCGCCGGCTGGCTCCCCAAGGCGGCTCGAAACCTCGGCAAGGCCAAAGTCGAGTTCGACGAAGTCCAGAAGCAGTTCAACGAAACCAAAGACTCTGTCGTCGAAGCGAGCGGTGTGAAAGAGATCGAGGCGACCGTCCGCAAAGCCAACAAGGCGATCAATACATCGCCTCAGAAGCTTTTGAAAGACGCCGCAAAGTCCGCCGTGACCAGCAGCTCCGACGCCAGGTCCAAAGATGTACCGGCACCTGATGCCGACGACGACATCGAAGACGCCGAGATCGTCGAGCCGGTCGACGAGCAACCCTCGACGACGACCCCCAAAGACGACACCAACATCAACCTTGACTTCCGGTAGTCGCCGCTCCTCGGCCCGGGGGCCTCGTCACTAACCGAGTTGTTCGCTGAAGCTCACAACTCGCGCCAACACAGAAACTCGCGTAACTGACCGGCAACCGCCGCTCCTCGGCCCGGGGGCCTCGTCACTAACCGAGTTGCTCCGCCCCTTGGCGTGTAGCAGCCGGGGGTTATTGCACAGCCTTGATGATGCGTTCCTTGATTCTGGTGTATGGCGGGTAAAGCAGTGGAATGTCGGGCTTTATCCGCTTGTCGTAGACCGATCGCAGGTGGCTGAACGTGTTGAATCCAGCCTCGCCGTGATAGGCCCCCATCCCGCTGGTACCGACACCACCGAAGGGCAACTCGGGCGGACCGATATGCAACAGGGTGCCATTGACACTGGCTCCGCCGGACGAAGTGCGATCCAGGACCCGTTCTGCAATGGCATCGTCGGTGGTGAACACGTACAGAGCCAGGGGCTTCGCACGGGCGGCGACAATCGCTATCGCCTCGTCGACAGAGTCGACCGCTATCACTGGCAGGATCGGCCCGAAGATCTCCTCTTTCATCACTGCGGAATCGAGCGTTGTGCCGGTGAGCACCGTTGGCGCGATATAGCGCTGATCTCGGTCGCTTTGTCCGCCAACGG
>JBDNHG010000396.1:0-2761 GCA_041688925.1 Acidimicrobiales bacterium
AAAATCGACGCCGTGCGCTCGGTCGCATCACCCGCTCAACTCGGCGCAGAGCTGGCGGCGCTCGCCCAACGCGTGCCATCGCGATACCAGCATGTTGCACAAGTGATCGAGGCGTTGCTTAGCATCGAGTCATGAGTGACCAGCGGCCTGCGTGGAGCCGAGAGAGCGTTTTCCTCCAGCTACCAGATGCACCCACCGACAACCATTGGTCGCCCGAGTGGGCGATGGGAGGCGCGACCGGCGCCGGTGTGAGGGTTGCCGTTGTCGACTCTGGGATCGAAGCCGATCATCCAATGCTCGACGACTGCGTCGATGCCGAGGGAGCAATCGACTTCAGCGTCGGAAGCGATGGCGCGGTTATCGCCACACCCGGCCCGCACGAAGATGTGTTCGGCCACGGCACCGCTTGTGCTGGCATCATTCACGCGCTTGCCCCCGAGGCATCAATCACCAGCGTCCGTGTGCTCGGACCCGGGCTTCGTGGCAAGGCCGCAGCATTCCACGCAGGACTGCAGTGGGCCGTCGAGCAAGAGTTCGACGTGATCAACCTCTCGCTCGGCGCCGGTAAACGTGACTGGGCGTTTCCATTCCACGAGGTTTGCGACCGGGGCTACTTCGCAAACTCGTTCATCGTCACCGCAGCAAACAACATTCAGCGTGTCAGTTTTCCTTCGCTGTACGCCTCGGTCACCAGCGTCGCCTGCAATACCACTGACGATCCGTTGCGATATCACTTCAATCCCGAACCGCCGACCGAGTTCCTCGCCCGTGGCATCGACGTCGAAGTGCCCTGGCTCAACGGCGAAACCACCGTCACCACCGGCAATTCCTTCGCCGCACCCCACATCTCAGGCTTCGCAGCATTGATCCGCTCAAAACACAAGATGCTGCGGCCATTCCATGTGAAGTCCTTGCTGTGGGCATGTGCCGCCAATGTACGAGATGCCACCCAGACCTTTGAAGCCGCCGATCTGGGCACGATGGCATCGCATGCGGCCAGCGGTCGAGGCACCGTCATGCTGAAGGCGCCCTCATCGCTGCCGTCAGTAGCCGCCGAGCCGAGTGCGGCCGCATCTGCGCCGGCACCGACATCGACGGTCGCCGAACGAGCAGTTGCGCCAATCGTCGAGATCGAAGGCCAACTCGAGGGCGTCAAGGTTTCGGGTGTACTCGCCGAGGGTGCCTGGGGAAACGTCTATTCGGGCCGTCGCAGCACCGGCGAGGCCATCGCGATCCGGCGAGTCGACCAGGCGATCGTCGGCGACCAGAGCCTGGTCGATCGTTTCGTGGCCAGTGTCCGCAGCGCAGCGAGTCTTGACCATCCTCACATCTTGCCGATCGAAGAGCTGTTCGAGCTCGACTCGTCGGTTCTCATCGTCATGCCCCAATCAGAGTCCAATCTCGCCGAACTCGAACGACCCGCAGAACTCGCCGACATCTGCGTAGCAACCCTCTCGTTGCTGGCCGGATTGCAGGCTGCGCACCGCAACGGCATCTTCCATGGTGACGTACGGCCCAGAAACTGCCTGATCGACGCGCGACGACACGTCGTGGTGAGCGATGTCGGACTCGCCGCCCCGCTCCAGTCCAACGCTCGCACCATGGTGCGATTCGACGGCGCCGAATGGGCTCATAGAGCCCCCGAGGTAGCCGTTGGAGGCGCCGTTGGGGCGCACACCGACATCTATGCCGTCGGGTCGATTGCGTACGAATTTCTGGCCGGACAGGCACCCCGGCCGCTTCAGTCTCGTTTCGCCGGGCTCGTCGCTGCCTCGGCCGATCCCACGCCGCCTCCGCCGCTTCCCGCATCGGTACCCGCCCAGATCGCGACCACCCTGATGTACGCCCTGGTGCACGACCCGGCATACCGCTGGGCCAGCGTTGCCGACTTCTCGGCCTCGTTGGCAATTGCCTGCGACAATGAACTCGGCGCAGGCTGGGCCTATAAGAGTCAGTTCATCCTCGAGCCCGAGCGCGCGGCCCGCGCTGGGCGCAACACAGGCACCATGATGCGCACCTTTGGGCGTTGATCAGCGAGGTTCGACAATCTGCCATTCGCTGTCTGAGACCGCCGCTGCCAGCTGAGAGCGCAACGACCCCGGTTCCCACCGCACGGTGTCGACGCCGAACGCCGTCACCTCCTCCTCATCGGGCTGAGTAAGTTCCTGTATGCCAGGCCCAACGAGCACCGCCAGCAATTCGCGTTCGTCGCTCTCGAGGCCCATAGCAAAATCGCGCAACCGGGCGAGCAGTCGGGCGGCGGCGTCTGTCTGATGCGTTTCGTCCATATGCACCAGACGATATGGCATCTCCAGAGTTACAGCGCGTCGAAAGAAATCTGCTGGCAGGCAACTCTCGGTGGTCAACGCCGTCTTGTCACCGCGCCGGACGAGCAAACAAAGGAAGTTCACGGTGGGTAGACAACGGTGGGTAGACAACGGTGGGTAGACAACGGTGGGTAGACAACGGCCGCGGGTGCAGCACACGTGCCAGTCGCCGTCCCCAGGGGCATTAGCGGATCTTCGTCTGGCCACTAGGGCCTGCGCTGGTCAGGCAGCAACAGCTGCGGGGCCTTGGGTGACGGTGAACCCGCCGCCTTCGCTGTCGCCAGCAGCGGCATCGACGTCCAGGTCGACGTCGACGAGCACCGTCGATCCTTCGGCGAATGCTCCTTCGAGCATGGCCAGGGCGATGTGGTCACTCAGCTCACGCTGGATAACACGCTTTAGCGGCCGAGCACCAAACGCGGGGTCATAGCCGA
>JBDNHG010000397.1:0-5231 GCA_041688925.1 Acidimicrobiales bacterium
CAAGCGGACCGCCATGGTGTTCTTGCCCGCCACCGTGTCGCCGGGGATGTCCCGCAGGTTGTTGATGACCAGCAGGGCCACGGCCAGTAGCCCGACGGGCACCGAGGCCACGAGCGCCAACGACGCCACTTCGCCGACTTGGACATAGGTCGATCCGGTGGTGACGACCACGCCGAAGAACACGAACACGAAGAGCTCGCCCAGGCCGAGGTAGCCGTAGGCCGGTCCACCGGTGTAGGCCCAGCCGGCCAGGATCGACACCGCTCCAACGGCGAACAGTTCGGGCCCCACAGCGAGGGTCAGTGCTAGCCCCGCTGCAGCCGCGGCGCCGAAGCACGCGAACGCCGCCAGCTTCACCTGCTTTGCTTCGATCAGTCCTGATCCGACGAGCCGTAGCGGGCCGGCTCGATCGTCGTCGGTACCTCTGATTCCGTCGCTGTAGTCGTTTGCGTAATTGGTTGCGACCTGCAGTGCCAGCGCTACGACGAGCGCGCACAGCGCACGCCACCAGATGGTGCCGCCTTGCCACCCCAGGTCACTGTCGACGGCTGCTGCTGTTCCTACGGCAACCGGCACAATCGCCGCCGGTAATGTCTTCGGTCGTGCACCCGCCAGCCACAATGCTGCCCCGGTCGGGGCTGCCCCGGTCGGGGCGTTAGCCGTCACCACCGGCCCCGATGCACGATCTCGTCGAGCTTCGGGCGACCTCGTTTAGCAGACCTGCTCATGCGGTCAGTATCGCCCGGCCAACCAAGAGCTACTGCCCCAATTGGACGGACCGACGACGGAATGCCGAGTGCAGTGCAGACGGTGGTTTCGTGATCGAAGACGCCGAAGAACAATGCGCCGAGCCCGAAGTTGGTCGCCGCGTGTAGCAGCGTCATCGTGGCCATTGCTGTATCGACATGCCAATACGGGATCGCCCACGCATCGCTCGCCGTGCCCAGACCAGTGTGTGCCTTGTCGGCCTGGCCATAGCGCTCGACATAAGCCGCAGCGTCGCCACACGGCAGGATGAGCACGGGCGCCTCTAACAAGCCCGGCCACGGAAATGCTGCTCTTTTGGCTTCGGGCAGTGTGAGATCCCAATACAACGCTGTCTGCGCAGCACCTTCGAGCACAACAAAGTGTGTGCCCCAGGTGTTGCCTGCCGATGGCCCCTTGGAGGCCAGCGTGACCAATTCGTCGATCAGCGCGGGTTCTACGGGATCGTTGCGATAGTTGCGCACCATCTTGCGGGCACGCACTACCTGTTCAAAATCCAGTGTCAGCTACCGAGTTTGGCGAGACGTTCTGGTGCGACCCATCCGTGACACACGAGCGTGTCGCCATTCGCTGCTTCGTGGCCGTCGAACAACGCTGCGATGTCGGCGGCGATTTTTTCGGGTGTCGTCGACGTGTAGTCGAACACCGACGATTGTGATCCTTTGCCGCGCACTTTAAACGAGCGATCGTTGTAACGGCTCGCACCGATGCTGAATCGTTTGGCGAGTCGGCGTCCCCATGCTCGTTCTTCGCCGTTCGGCTTGTAGTCGGGCCGCGGGATGTGTTCGGCCAGTTGTTTGTATGCATCGAACCCGGAGGGGTCGTTGAACTGGCAGCCGAACAATACGTCTTCATCGGGAAACGCCATGAGCGCCCGATGGAAGAGTTCGTTCATCAGCGCATTCAGCACCGTGGACCGACGGTTATTGGCAACGACACAGCCCAGCCCGACGAGCACAGCGGGTGTTCCGCCGACTCGCTCGAGGGTCGAGAATGTGTAGCCCCGCAGCTTGCCGTTCTCGCGTGCAGTGGTGCATAACACCCACAGCTCGGTCTGCTTCGATAGCAGCCCGATCGAGAACGGATTCGGCCCTTCGGCGCAGAGATCAGCCATCTCCTCGAGTTCACCGTCGGTCACCGCGGTGCAGTCTTGTGTCGTTACTTCCAATGCCATCGGTGATCCCCCACGAGAAAATTCAGCCGCTACTCCGCCATCTAGTCCAGCCGCTCAGAGACCCGGTTGCAAGTTTTGTTGGACTTCCAACCAAAATTCCGCTCAACTGCAACGGCGCTCCAACGGGTTTGCTCGTCCAAACGGAATTGTCGATGCCACGGCGCGCGTTGCGCAGCTACAACGAGAACGCTCCGGCGCCGAGAAGCACCCGGAGTTCGCCCATCAGCGACGACGCTGGGTCGACGCCGTATTTCTCGGAAAGGCGCACCGTCTTCTTCTCGCCCAGATCATCGAACTCGATCAGTACGTCAGACTCGCCGGGATGGCGCAGGATGACCTCTTTGAGCGCATCGAGTTTGGGTTGTTCGAGCGCGGACGCACCCAACTTGACCGTCACGGCGCCGTTACGTTCGCGTGTTTCGAAGATCTCGACCTCGTTGCAGATCATCTGGCGTTCGTCGTCGTTCGCCTTGACTCGGCCCTTGACCACAACGACCGCGTCGTCGCGCAGCAGGTGCCCGAACTTGAGCATCGAACGAGGAAAGACCATGACCTCGATCGACCCTTCGAGGTCTTCGAGCTCGAACACTGCCATGAGGTCCTGTTTGCGCGTGTATTTACGTTGGAGGTTGGTGACGACTCCGCCGACGGAGCGGAACTCACCATCGGCCAACTCTTTGAGTTCTGGCACGGTGCAGTCGCTCTTGCGGCGCAATGCCGCCTCGATGCCGGCCAGTGGGTGGTCGCTGATGTATAGCCCCAGCATCTCTTTCTCGAAGCGCAACTTCTCGGTCTTTTCGAACTCGAGATCAGGGATCTTGGGCCGTTCGTCGAAGCTCTCGCCTTCGCTGAGCTCACCAAACAGTGTTTGGATGCCCATGTCGCGTTCGCGACGACGGCTGAGCGTGAGATCGATGACCTGCTCGAATACCTGCAACATGCCTTTGCGGCCGTACCCCATGGCGTCGAAGCCGCCGGCCTTGATCAAGGCCTCGATGGTGCGCTTGTTGAGCACCGAGGGATCGACTCGCTCGCAGAAATCGGTGAAGTCGTCGAAGGGGCCATTGGCTTCACGTTCTTCGACGAGCAACGACACCAGGCCCTCGCCCACATTTCGTACGGCCGACAGGCCGAAGACAATCGCGTCAGGCAACCCATGTTCGTCGCGGCCAGTAGCGCTGAAGTCGCTGTGGGCCAGGTTCACGTCGGGCACGAGCACGTCGATGCCCATGATGCGGCATTCGTGCAGGTAGCCCGCCGCCTTTTCGAGGTTGCCCTTGACGCTGGTCAGCAGCGAAGCCATGTATTCGACGGGGAAATTAGCTTTGAGATAGGCGATCTGGAACGCAACAAAGCCGTAGCCGTAGCTGTGGCTCTTGTTGAAGGCGTAGTCGGCGAACGGCTCGATCTGCTCCCACCACTTCTCACCGACCTCATTGCCATAGCCGGTGTTCACACAGCCTTGGATGAAGCCGACCTTTTCCTTGGCCATGACCTCGCGAATTTTCTTGCCGCAGGCCTTGCGCAAGTTGTCGGCTTCTTCGAGTGAGTACCCCGCGAACTTCTGCGCAATACGCATCATGGACTCTTGGTAAATCATGAGCCCATAGGTGCCGCTCAGCATTTCGGCGGCGTCGTCATGCAACAACTCGATCGGCTGTCGACCATTTTTGCGGTCGGCGTAATCGTTGTGCATGTTCATGGCCATTGGGCCGGGGCGATACAGCGCTACCAGCGCGGCGACGTCGTCGAAGCAGTCTGGCGCCAACGACCGGATCAACGCCCGCATTGGTGGGCTCTCGAGCTGGAACACACCAATGGTGTCACCACGCTGCAGCAAGTTATACGTCGGTTGATCTTCGAGGTCGACATTGTCGATATCGACGACGATGCCCTGCGTCTTCTTGATCATTTCCAACGCATCGCTGATCACGTCGAGGTTGCGCAGGCCAAGGAAGTCGAGTTTGAGCAGACCAAGGTCTTCGACGGGACCCATCTCGTATTGGGTGACCACCGGCGCATCGGCGGGGTCTTGCCCGCTCTCTGGCTTTCGCTGGATCGGCAGGTATTCGGTCAGTGGTTCATCGGTGACCACAACCGCCGCAGCATGGATGCCGTCGCCGCGACGCAGGCCTTCGAGACCAAGTGCGACGTCGATGACTTCGCGGGCTTCGGGATCGACCGCGTGCAGTTCACGCAGCTCCTTGGCCATGCCATAGCCGTCTTCGAACTTCGGGTGTTTCTCGAGGCAGGCGTACAACGGGGTATCTCGGCCCATGACCAGCGGCGGCATGAGCTTGGCGATGCGGTCGCCCACTATGTACGGATGGCCCAGCACCCGAGCCGCGTCTCGTACTGCGGCTCGGGCCTTGATGGTCGAGAAGGTCACGATCTGAGCGACGTGTTCGCGGCCGTACAGGTCGGCCATGTAGCGGATCATTTCGTCGCGGTAGCGCGAGTCGAAGTCCATATCGATGTCGGGCATCGACCGGCGGCCAGGGTTCAAGAATCGCTCGAACAGCAGGTCGTACTTGATTGGATCGAGGTCGGTGATCCGCAGGCAGTACGACACGGCGCAACCAGCAGCCGAACCACGACCAGGGCCAACCCGGATGTTCTGTTTGCGTGCATGGTCGATCAAGTCACCGGTGATCAAGAAGTACGACGAGAAGCCCATGTCGTTGATGACCTTGAGCTCATAGGCCAGGCGCTCGACGGTCTCGTCGTTCAGCTTGTCGCCCCAGCGTTTGCGAGCGCCCTCGAACGTAAGGTGCTCGAGGTAGGCGTAGTCGGTCTCGAAACCTTCGGGCAACGGGAACTTGGGGAGTTTCGGCTCGCCCATCTCGATCTCGACGTTGCAGCGTTCGGCGATCCACAACGTGTTGTCGCACGCGCTCGGCACTTCGCGAAACAGGTCACGCATCTCGGCCGCGGACTTGACGTAATGGTCGTTGCCCTCGAACTTGAACCGGTCGGGGTCGCTCATGAGCGATGCCGTCTGCACGCAAAGCAGCGCGTCGTGTGCCTGGTGGTCGTCGGCGTGTGTGTAGTGGGTGTCGTTGGTTGCCAGCAGCGGTGCGCCGATGTAGTTGGCGATCTCGATGAGCTGTGGGTTGGTCTGGCGCTGGGCGGCGATGCCGTGGTCTTGCAGCTCGACGAACAGGTTGTCTCGACCAAAAATGTCTTGCAACTTGCCGGCTTTGCGCCGGGCGGCTTCTTCGTTGCCGTTGAGCAGCTCTTGCAGCACATGTCCGCCGAGGCAACCCGTTGTGGCGATGACGCCCTCGCTGTG
>JBDNHG010000398.1:0-2104 GCA_041688925.1 Acidimicrobiales bacterium
ACCCCTCGTCGTTGTCCTGTGCCTCGTCGTTGCCGATCTCACCTGCGGGGGCAGTGGTCGGCTGGGGCGCAGAAGGGGCTGCACTGGCGACCGGTGAAGCGATGGGTGCCGGAGCGTCGTAGGTGCACGGGTCGAGCTGGTTGTACAGCTCGAAGACATTCGAATATTCGTCGCTGTCCCAGTCGCCGAGCGGATCGTCGAGCACGGCCTGCACTCCATACGAAGGGCATGGTTGCGGATCATCTGCTGGCTCGGCCGGCTCGGCGCTTGTGGCCGGTTCGGTGTCGGCATTGGCGATAGCGGTGGTGGTCGCGAGCACCACAGGCTGTGCCCGCCCGCCGAAGGTTCGTTCAGGGGCATCGACGAAATGATCAGCGAGCGTCTCGCCCGTCTGTGCGCAACGGGCGAGATCGACCATACGGTCCAATAGCCCGACGCATGAGGCCTCGACGTCGAGCGCAGCAGGCGATACAGATGATTCTGCGGCATCGGCCGGACGCATCTGCAGCAGTGGCAACAGCAGCGAACAACACAGCACCACCACGCCGGCGGTTCGAAAACGCACACTTACGGGCCTGCCGTAGCAGCCCGCAAACCTGCCTTTCGAATGTCCCCCGTTAGTGCTCAAGTGGCAAGACCCGCGTCATCCCGTCAACCTGAAATAGAGCATCTCAGGTCCGCTTGGGGACACTAACGCACATCCGGTGGGGGCACAACCGAATATCTCAGCGTCCCGAACCTGGGGATCAGGCTCGTGCGACAACGATCGCGATCATTCGGCGACCTTGGCTTGGACCATGTGGGTGGCCACTCACATGAGAACGACCGCTCCGATATTGCCAAACCCGCCAAATTCCTAGGCGCCATAAGACATCCGGTAGCCAAGGGTGTGGCTTCTTCCCAGTTCGCAGTGTCACTCCCGACCCAGGCTCCACGCTGCGCCAGCGATCGTTGGCTCGGGCGATGGACCGAGGCGCTCTTTTAAAAATGTTCGTCGACCGCCAGCATCTTGAAGGGCTGCGAGCTACTCGGAGCCCAGGACTACTGGGGCTACAACCAGCACTGCGTCGCCGACAAGAGCGACCACCGCGATGCCGGCCAGGTGCTGGCCTATCTCAAGGGGCCTCTGCGGGGTTCGATTATCGACATGGTCTCGAGCGAATTCGGCGACGTGTACGACGCACCCGATCCAACATGGATCGCCGCCACCCTCGTCACCTACACCCCGATCTAGAAAATCTCGACTCACCAAACCGAAATTAGGAGGGTGACCCGCGATTATCGCGGGTCACCCTCCTAATTTGCGTTGATTCTGCGTTTCGTTAGTGTTCGACGACTGCCTCTTCGAGCACTGGCGGCTCGAAACCTTCGACCGAGCTGAAGACGATCTTCTGTTCGCCTGTGTTCTCGGGATCGTCGGCGACGTCGGCGATGATCATATGGCCAGCATGGAAGCCCTTGTTGAGCAACTGTTCTGACAATGGATCTTCGATGAGACGCTGGATGGCACGACGCAGCGGACGAGCACCAAGCGTAGGGTCGTAACCCTTTTCGGCCAGATGCACCTTGGCGCCGTCGGTGAGCTCGAGGCCCATGCCTTGATCACCGAGCTGGTTGCGAACTCGACGAATCATCAAGTCGACCATGCGAACAATCTCGGGCTGGGTCAGCTCGTGGAACACGATGGTTTCGTCGATGCGGTTCAAGAACTCGGGTCGGAAGTGATCCTTGAGCGCCTCGTTGACCTTGGCTTTCATCCGCTCGTAGCTGACTGCTTCGTCGTTCTTGGTGAAGCCCAAGTTCGCCTTGCGCAGATCACGGGTACCCAGGTTCGACGTCATGATCAGCACGGTGTTGCGGAAATCGACCGAACGGCCTTGGCTGTCGGTCAACCGGCCTTCTTCGAGAATCTGCAGCAAGGTGTTGAATACGTCGGGGTGGGCCTTTTCGACCTCGTCGAACAGCACCACCGAGAACGGCTTGCGGCGCACAGCTTCGGTCAGCTGGCCACCCTCGTCGTACCCGACATAACCAGGAGGCGAACCAACCAGGCGGCTGACCGTGTGCTTCTCTTGGTACTCGGACATGTCGAGCGTGATCAGCG
>JBDNHG010000399.1:0-3270 GCA_041688925.1 Acidimicrobiales bacterium
GGCCGCGGCCCGCCAAGTCGCCGTCGAGACACAAGACGACTTGGCGTCGAATCTGAGACTGACCCGCGTGCTGATCGTGCTGTTCGGCATCACCTTTGCCGCTGGCCAGCTGGTGCCGTTCTGGTACGGCCGAGAATTGTTGCTTGCCGAAGACGACGCCAGCTCGCCTGCCTAACGCCGCAGAGGCCAAGCCCGCTGTCAGCAAACGGGCCTATGCCGGTGAGCGGGCGTCGAGCAGGCCGTGGATCATGCGGATGGTCGGTGTGTCGATGCCCAGGGCTTCGGCGCGGCGCAGCGCCGCGCCGTGGATGGCGTCGTGTTCGGTGGGGCGTCCGGCTCGGGTGTCGAAGAGCATCGAGGTACCGCCGTCGCGGCCGCTCGTGATCAATCCGTCGACGAGTTCTTCGGCACCGGCAGGGTCGAGGTCGGCGCCCTCGGCCTGGGCTAACGCCCAACACTCGCGGATGAGGTCAACAGCGATCGGCCGAATGCCTGGCTCGCCGAGTACCGACATCGTGCGTCCGGTCAACGCGGTGAGGCCGTTGGCGATGATGTTCAGACTCAGCTTGCGCCACTGGCGTGTGGCAAAGTCTCGCGACGGCCGCACTTCAGCCTGCGAGTCAGCGAACAGGGCCAACAACTCATCGCCAAAGGGCTCAGCCGGCACGATGAGAAAGCCCGACGAGCGATGACGGATGTGGCCCGGATCAAGCAGTTCGACGCCGCAATACACAACGGTCGGAATAGTCGTCGCTCCGTTTACATAGGCATCGGCCAGGTCATGCTCGATGCCATTCTGCGCGACCAAGACTTTGGTGTCGTCATCACACAGCCGGCCGAGCCAGTCGGCAGCGCCCGGTGTCTGATGGGCCTTGACACTCAGCAACACCCACTCGACCGGCGCTTCGACAGCGGTGGCATCGGTCAGCACCTTGGCCTCGATGTCGAGGGGGACGTCGGCCGAGTCGATGACATAGCGATCGAACTGTCGTCGTGCGCATGCCGTCACGTCGTGCCCTGCCGCAGCGAGATGCCCGGCGAAAAACACGCCAACCGAACCCGGACCCACAACTGCAATAGATGCCACGCCAAGACCCTACTTGTGCTACTTCGCCACGCTAAACGTGCGAGTGGCTGGCACGCGTTCCTTCTAGTGTCTGAACATGATGATGCGCGATCTCGAGGGGACCGACCGCACGATCGCCGTGGTCAATGCGATGCTCGCCGCCTTACTGCTCGCCGCGCTCGCCATGACCGGTGTGTGGCAGTTCTTGTTCCACGATCCCGACTGGGACGGCTATGTCGTCGGCACAGGTCGCCCGGTTCTCGACGCGCCTGTTGGGATGGCCGATGTTCATCGGACACTCGCTGACATGGCCGCCGTCGTGGCGCTCTGGATCACCGGCTGGATGAGCTACCGCATCTTGGCGCGAGTTTCCTGGACGGGCCTAGCCTTCATCGCTGTGCTGGTCGGCGGGATCCTGACCGGCAGCCGTATCCGCATCAACGCCGTCGTGCGCGACGGCGTCGTCGATGGCGACACCACCGGCTACGGGCAGATCTTCACCGGCGGCTACGACTTTGTCATCGCCGACCGGAACGACTTCGAACCTTTTGCCGCCATGTTCTGGACGGCGCTGCACCTCGCCACGCTTCCCGTGATGGTGGCCATGGTCTGGTACGCCGTGCACCGATCGCGTGGTCGCCGACTGAACGCACCGGCTGAAGCCCCGAGCTGGATCGATCGCCTCAACCCCTGATCGAGAACCGCGTATCCCTGCGTCGAACCAACCCGGTGTCGGGTAGACAGAGGTGGTGGTTCAACGCCTGATCGCATCCGACCTCGACGGCACCCTGTTCGGCACCGATCATCTTCCCGCACCCCGCACCGCTGCAGCGGTGAATGCCGTCGTCGATGCGGGCTACATCTTCGCCGCAGTCACCGGGCGCAGCCATTTCGGCGGGGCCGCTCGCGTTACGGCCACCGGCGCCACCGCACACTGGTTCATTGGTTCGAACGGTGGCCATCGGCTGAACCTGGCGACGGGTGTACTCGAGGAACGACTGCTCTTCACCGCTGATGAGATCGGCAACATGATGGCCACTCTCTCCCGCGAACTCGGAGGAATCGGCTTTGGTTTCGAGCACCAGGCCGGGTTCAGCTACGACGATGTCTTCCGCATGCAGTATCCCGAGGCATTCGATGGCGGACCGCGTCGAGACAGCGCCGCCTGGGCCGCTCATGACATCGGCAAGATCTTCATAACCCAGCCAGAGCTAACTTCTGCCGAACTGATCCGATTGGCATCAGCACTGGCGCCCACGGGCACACACGTGAGCACATCGGGTGGCACCTTCGTCGAGCTGACACCGGCGGGTGGCGACAAGGGGTTGGGCTTGGCTCGGCTATGTGAGAAGTTGGGCGTCGCTGCCGCCGACGTCGTCGCGTTCGGCGACAACAACAATGACCTGTCGATGCTCGAGTGGGCAGGTCGGGGCATCGCCATGGCGAACGCGACGCATCAGTCACTAGCCTCGGCCGACGAGGTGACCGCCAGCAACATCGACTTCGGTGTCGCCATCGTGCTCGAATCACTGCTCTGAGCCGGTCGGTTTGACGCAGACCATATCGGCCCAACTCAGACGTGCGGGGTGCCCGGATCGAGACCGAGGCAGATGCGGCCGTACATCTGAGCGTTGTCGTCGAAGTCGACCGTGGCGTGATGACACGCAGTATTGACGTCGCGATACCGGGCCTGCAGGACACTGTCGTCATAGATGCCATGGGCGCCGGCGGCAGCGAAGATGCGATCGGTTGCACGGCGGGCCAACTCGACAGCGTAGGAGGCATGCCATTTCAGTTCGGCGCGCTCGGTGATGGTCAGGCGTTCGCCGGTCGTGGCGACCTGGTCACACCGGTCGGCTGCCTGTTGTATGAGTGTGCGGGCCATTCGCAGCTCGGTGGTCGACTCGGCGATCCGCATTTGCGCACCGGGTTTCTCGGCCTTGGAAGCGCCGGTGTACACCTCGCGTCTCGCGGCCGTTCGTTCGATGTGTAGCGCCAGGGCGCCGTCTGCAATACCGATGACAGCGGCCGCCAGTTGGACCGTGAGGCAGACGAGGACCGACACCCGATTGAAGAACGTGGCACCTCCCTCGCCGTGTGGGCTCTCACCTTGAAACAACAACGCCGTCGGCATCATTCGGTGAGCAGGCACGAACGCTGCGTCGGCCACGACATCCTTGGATCCGGTTCCCCGCAGACCCAAC
>JBDNHG010000400.1:0-1519 GCA_041688925.1 Acidimicrobiales bacterium
CAAGGGTGGCGAGTGCCCGCTGCAGGACCAAACGATGTCCTATGGCCCAGGCGAGAGCCGCTTCGTCGAAGAGAAGCGCCATTTCGAGAAACCGATTCCGATCAGCGACACGGTCTATCTCGATCGCGAACGTTGCATCTTGTGCGACCGCTGTACACGGTTCGCCGCTGAGGTCGCTGGTGACCCGCTGATCCACTTCATGGGTCGAGGCAACCTGACCGAGATCAACACGTTCCCCGACGACCCGTTCTCCTCCTATTTCGCCGGCAATACCGTGCAGATATGTCCGGTCGGGGCGTTGACCGCTACGCCGTATCGCTTCAAGGCCCGGCCATGGGATCTATCTGAGGTCAACTCGACCTATCCGAACGCTATGGGTGACCGCGTCACGATCCAGTCATCGCGCAACGAGGTGTTGCGTTACCTCGGCGTCGACTCTGATGGCGTCAACTGGGGCTGGCTCGCAGATCGCGATCGTTTCAGCTTTGAAGCAACCATGAGCGAACATCGCCTCGAGGTGCCACTCGTCCGCGGTGATGGTCTCGGCAACGCCGACGATGCAGGCGGCGAACTCGTCGCTTCGACCTGGTCGATTGCACTACAGCGCGTCACCGTTGCGCTCGAAGACGCAAACAACAATGGCGGCCCAGGTTCGGTTGCGGTGCTCGGCGGGGCTCGCCTGACGAATGAGGGTCAATACGCCTGGGCCCGTTTCGCCAAGTCGGTCATCGGTACCGACAATGTTGATGCCCAGATGGGCGACGGGCTTCCCGCCGATGTCGTGGCAGCAATGCCGCGAACAACGATCAACGACGCCTGCGCCAAAGGCAGCACAATCGTGCTGATGGGCGGCGATCCCAAAGAAGAACTGGGGTCGTTGTACCTGCGCCTGCGCCATGCCGTGGTGCACGACGGTGTCACGCTCATCGAACTCACGCCGAACAAAACTGGTCTCACTCGCTACGCCACCCACTCGATTCGGGTGCGCCCGGGCGATATTGGGCTTGTTGCCAATGCGGTGGTCAACGGCAAGACCGATGCTGCAATTGGTCTCGCCGGCGCCGCACAGCTCGAGTCAGCCGCTGCAGCGATCACGGCCGCCGACTCGGTGTCGGTGCTGTGCGGACGCACATCGCTGGCCGATCACGCCTCGCTCACCGTCCAGGCAATCAACGCATTCGCATCGCTCGATAAGGTCGCCTTTCTGCCGACGTTGCGCCGAGGCAATGTCAACGGCGCAATCGACATGGGACTTGCCCCTGACATGTTGCCCGGCCGCACCTCTCTGGCTGCCGGCCGCAGCTGGTTCGCTGACAAATGGGGCTCAGTGCCCGCCAAGGCCGGTCATGACGCCAGCGGCATTCTTGCCGACGCAGCGGCTGGCAAGATCGCAGTGTTGTTTCTCCTCGGGGCCGACCCACTCAGCGACTTCCCCGATCCTGAACTTGCCAAGGCAGCCCTCGAGGGCGCTGGCCTGGTCATCGCCATCGACCCGTTCATCAACCCGTCTATCGCCCAC
>JBDNHG010000401.1:0-19886 GCA_041688925.1 Acidimicrobiales bacterium
CGTCGACGACAGCAATGAACTCGTCGACCTCCTCCCCGACTCGAATCCTGGTCCTGAGTCTGTCGTCATGGACCGCGCCGAAGAGGCCATGGTCACCGGCCTACTCGACGTCCTCGACGATCGTGCTCGTTACGCCGTCGAACAGCGCTTTGGCCTCCACGACGGCCGCAAGCGCAGCTACCGCGAGGTCGGCGAAGACCTCGGTGTGACTGCCGAGGCCGCCCGACGCCTCGTCAAGCGTGCAGTCAACACGGTACGCGAAAACGCACCGGCTGCATTCGACGCCGCATAACACCGAGCCGACAGGCCCCTACTGATCAAAACTGAAATGCGCAGGGCATCACGCCCTGCGCATTTCTCGTTTTTCATCCGGTTGCAAGCAAACGTTGGCTCGGCGGCATGCCTGAGCGCTCTAGCTGCGGAACTCGAGCACCGCATCAGCTTGGACCGCGACCCAGACCGCTTCGTCGGTCAGCGTGAGTGCGTAGGCGTTGTCGATGAATAGCTCATGGTCGATTCGAGCGACCTCGGCCCGGGTATCGGCATCGACGACGACCATTGGCCCCTCGGTCGGCAGGATGTAGACATAGTTCCCGTCGGCCACGAGCGGGGCATAGCGCTCGATGCCATCGAGGTCGATCCTCGACACAGCTGCTGGAGCGCCCACCTCGACGAAGAACAAGCTGTCGACCTCGTCGGTGCCGTTGTTGTTCGCCTCGGACTCGTGGCCAGCAAGGAACCAGACCCCGCCATGGGCCGGCATCAGCTGGACGCCGGGTTCGAAATCGGTCAGACCGGCGCTCACAACTGTGGCGTGGCGCACTGTGCCGCTGTCGGGGGCTAGCTCGATCAGCACAGCCTGACCGTCGCCGCTTTGTAGCCAAAGAGCACAATCGCCTACCTGCCGTCGCTCTGGCGTCCGTATTCCGTTTGAGGTATGAAATCGCGCAACTTGGGTATCCCGGCCCATGAACGGCCAGGCAATGCCGCCGACGGTAGTGGGGCAGTCCAACGAGGCCGAGGGGCACCCACCGATGAATTCAACTGACAATCGACGCGCATCGGGCATCGTTCCGGTCGGTGACGCAGAACCGCGCCGAAGTGCGCTCGCCACCCGTATGTCCCGACCCTCCATAGTTGGGACCATACGATGACGGCCACGCCCGATATGGCCCGGCGAACTGCCGTGCGCCCGCATCCAATCCGCGGAGCTGTCTGCGGCATGGCGGCTGGAGCCGGTCTCGCCGTTTACCTCCTCATGTCGGCAACTCTTGTGGCCGGCGAATGGCTGCCGCTTGCTGCCTGTGTGGCAGCGGGTGGTGTTGTCGGTGTACTCATCGGCCGGGTGCGTCCGCTGAAGCGATTGCGGGCAGGCCGGTCTGCGCCGCTGCCTGAGGCGGGACCCGTCGCGACCTCAAGTGAGCCTGCGCCGCCCGATCGAGTACGAGACGCAGAAACCGATGCGGCACTCAGGATGATTGCTGAAGCCCAGGCACATGCTCGTGTCCAAAACGACGACGCAATGCACGCTGCCCTGGACGAGACGCTCTTGGCGGCACCAGCGCCGGCCCCAACCCCCGCCCCTGCCACTGCCACGGCGGTGGCGGCGGTGGCGCCCCCGATGGTGCCAGCCGCAGCCCCGCAGATCGAACCTGTCGCAGTGCCGCCAGCGATTCATCCGACCATCCCATCCGCATCGATCGTCGCTGGTCTGCAAGTGGCTGTGCTCGGTACCGCACCTCCGGCCCGCCCTCCGGCTCCTGCGCCGGAAATCGCAGCCCCTGCGACCGTCCATTCCGTCGTGGCTGCACCGGCGCCCGCAGCAGTGATGCCAGCTCCGATACCCGCAGCCACTGAACGTGCTGTCGCTCCATCGATGACCGAAACCATCGTGCCAGCACCGACCCAGGCCAGAGGAGTTGCGCCGATCGAGGCTGCTCCACAGCTTGAGGCCGCACCGATCGAGGCTGCTCCACAAATCGAGATTGCCCCCGAGCTTGAGGCCGTACCGGTAGTCGCTTCAGCGCCCGCACCGGCAATCACTACGGCGCCCGCAGCAGTACCCGCAGCGCAACCGCCTTTGGAGATGCTGCCCGACCTGACGCCCGCCGCGCCAGCGAGTCTCGCCGAGCATCTGTCGGAAGCAGCGCTGCTCGATGCGCAACTCGAGGCCGCATTGCAGGCCGCTACCGCCGCCATCGCCATCAATCAGTGACGCTGCGCGGACGTTAAAGGTACCTCAGCAGCAACAGCAACGAAGGTGAGTAGGGCCGCAGACGGCGGTCCCGCAGCCCTACTCGAAGCCGTGCGCCACGGGGGTCAATGACCCGTCGCGTCACACAGCGATCACGGCACGAGCATTCGTCGCAGTTGCCATTGCCGAGCAGCGCCCAGCAATGGCAACAACGACGCCCACCATCTGGGCCCCACCACCTCAAATGGTTCGATCGAGCCCCCTCGGGTCAATCGGCTCGTAGCTGCGCTGACACCGAGTATTGCGACCACGCATTAATCAACCATTAACCGCGGTCCGACGCAGATGTTGCGAAATTCAAGCGCCCCAGCCTGCTCTGGCGGGCACACTGGAGAGCTATGAGCATTACATGGACTCCTGACACCTGGCTCGACCGCCCTGCGGCGCAACAGCCAGCCTGGCCAGACGCCGATGCGCTCACCGAAGTTCTCGAACAGATCTCATCGCTGCCTCCACTGGTATTTGCCGGAGAAGCCCGTGACCTGACCGAAGCCCTCGGCGAAGTCGCTCAAGGCCGTGCGTTCCTGCTGCAAGCGGGTGACTGTGCTGAGTCCTTTGATGGTTATTCGGCCGACGGAATCCGCGACCGGCTCAAGGTCATCCTGCAAATGGCGGTTGCCCTGACGTATTCAGGCGGCCTTCCAGTCGTCAAGGTCGGCCGCATCGCCGGGCAGTTCGCCAAACCTCGTTCGAGCGACACCGAGACGATCGATGGCGTCGAGCTTCCTTCCTTTCGCGGTCACATCATCAACGATCCCGAGTTCGGCGAACGCGCTCGCATCCCCAATCCGCAACGTTTGCTTCAGGCGTACCAGCAGTCGGCGTCAACACTCAACCTGCTTCGAGCATTCACCAAGGGCGGTTTTGCCAACCTGGCCCAGGTCCACTCGTGGAACCAAGAGTTCGTTGCCGCATCGCCCGAGGGCAAGCGCTACCAGCAGGTCGCCGACGGCATCGAAGCCGCGCTGCGATTCATGCACAGCTGCGGCATCGACGTCGACGACGACTCACGCCTCGAGGGCGTTGACTTCTACACGAGCCACGAAGCGCTGCTGCTCAACTATGAGCGAGCACTCACTCGCCAAGACAGCCTGACCAACGACTGGTACGACTGCTCGGCTCACATGTTGTGGATTGGCGAACGCACTCGCCAACTCGATGGCGCCCATGTCGAGTTCCTGCGCGGTGTCAAGAACCCGCTCGGTTGCAAGATTGGTCCAACCGCGACCCCGGCCGAGGTTCTTGGCATTTGTGAGGCGCTGAACCCCGAGCAGATCCCTGGTCGACTCACGCTGATCACCCGGATGGGTGCCGACACCATCGTAAAGAACCTGCCGCCATTGCTCGGGGCAGTCCGCGATGCCGGCCATCCCGTCGTCTGGGCGTGCGATCCAATGCACGGCAACACGTTCACCAGTGACACCGGCCTGAAGACACGCCATTTCGACGACATCTGTCGCGAGGTCGAGGGTTTCTTCGCGGCGCACGCGCAGGCGGGCACCTGGGCGGGCGGCATCCATATCGAACTCACCGGCGAAGACGTCACCGAGTGTCTCGGCGGCGGCGAAGACATTGGCCACTCCGACCTCGAAGCTCGCTATGAGACCATTTGCGATCCTCGGTTGAACGGCAAGCAGTCGATCGACCTCGCCTTCCGCGTCGCCGAGTTCCTTCAGCGCTAGCCACGGGTGTGATTCTCCCCGTGGTACTCATGCCAGGAACCTGAAGCAAGAACCGTGAACAAGGACGCCATCGCTGTCGCCATTGGGCTGTTCGTCGTCGGGTATGGCACCAACGTCTCGACGCCGTTCCTCGTGCTCTATCGAGACCGTCTAGGTCTTGGCCCCAACCAGACACAGCTGATTTTTGTGGTCTATGTCGTTGGCATTCTGTGCACGTTGATGATCGCCGGCCAGCTATCAGATCGCTTCGGACGCAAGCGACTCCTCACGGCATCGTTGGCACTTTCAGCGGTCGGATCAGCGCTCCTCATTTTCGGACGCAACGAATTTGGCCTCCTCATTGCCGGGCGAATCGTGCTGGGCATCGTGAGCGGCGCTGGACTGGGCGTTGGTGCAGCCTGGCTGCAAGAAATCATGGGACCAGGGCGGCGACAACACGCGGCCCTCTTGGCCACAATGGTCACCTACGGCGGCTTCGGAGCTGCGCCTCCGTTGTCGGTCATCTCTGAGTGGCTCTGGCCGTCGCCCCTGGTCTTGCCGTTCCTGTTCCACATCGTGCTCACACTTGTCGTCATCCCCGCGGTTCTGCGTGTCCGCGAGACTGTCGACGTTGCAGCCGCAGCTGCACGAGGGCCATGGAGGCCGGCCGTGCGGTTCGGAGTTCCACCTGCGGCGCGTCGCGGATTCCTCTGGTACGTCGCCCCGCTCGCGATTCTCGTGTTCGCGTTCCCCTCTATGGGATTTGCGCTCTTCCCCGTCTTGCTGAGTGACACCGTCGACGCCAGTTCGGTCGTGCTCACCGGCTTGTCTGGCACCGCCACCGCCTGGGGTGCGCTCTTGTCGCGTCCGCTGATGCAACGCATTCCGACACGAGTCGCGATGGGATGGGGCGCAGCGATCGGCACCGTCGGCTATGCGGTGGGCACGATCGCTTTTGTTTCCGGAGCATGGCCTTTGGTCTGGCCCGCGGCTGTTGCATTGGGCGCCGCCAGCGGCGTGATGTCGGTTGCTGGCCTCACGATCGTGAGCGAACTCACCGACGATCAGAGTCGCGGCGCTCTGAGTTCCACGTTCTACCTGCTCGCCTATCTCGGCATGACAATGCCGTTGGTCGTCAGCGCGCTCGGCTCCACTTTCGGGACGACAGCCGTACTAATAGCGGTCACATGCGTCGCTGGTGCACTCGCGGCAAGCGCCCCGATACGTCAACGCCTCGGCTCGGTTTGAACACACCGTTGCCCAAATCGGGCGTGCCGGGGAAAGCGCCTAACCAGCTGATAGAGAAGTCGCCATGAGCTTGGCTTTGGACGACACCTGTTTCGGACCCCAGAGCGGTGTCGGTCCGCTCAGGTTCCGTGGCCCGACGCGGCCAAGACGAACACCTGCGGTCGGCACTCGGCGGGCATGGCAGCGACTCGTCGCCGCACTTGTCTTTGCTCTATTCGCAGCGGGCTGCGCGTCAGCCAGTGATTCTGCAACCAACGTTGACCCCAATGATGCCGACAGCGCTGCTGCTGAGGCCACAGCGATTCCGGTGCCAGCCGATGACGGCGCCGCCGATGCAGCGATCGCGGGACTCGATGGCAACCCACCACCTGAACCAGCCAACGCCGACCCAGACACCACGGCTCGTGCGTTCGTCCAAAGCACATTCAACATCGACCCCGAACCGAGCTGGGTGCAGTGCATGGTCGCAGAGACCG
This sequence comes from Acidimicrobiales bacterium, assembly GCA_041688925.1. Taxonomy (GTDB): domain Bacteria; phylum Actinomycetota; class Acidimicrobiia; order Acidimicrobiales; family UBA10347; genus UBA10347. Next base: position 5,640 of record JBDNHG010000401.1, read on the forward strand.
AACGCGACGAGGTCCTGGCCACTGCGCTGCAAACGCCGTCGGTGGCGCTCGGCCAAGTCGACGATTCCCAGATGCGGGCCCTGACCACAGCGATGAACGGCTGCATCGAAACAATCAGCCTTGCCGACTGGGCCACCCAAGCAATCGGCCCGCGAGGCGAAGTGAACGATACGGCACCTCCGTGTTTCGTCGAAAGCTTCGACGATCCCGAGTCGGGTGACGTGTTGTTCTACAACTTCGTGGCGCTCAACTATCAGTTCCGGCTCGAGCCGTCGGGTGTCGACAATCTCATCGACACGCTTACGACATGTACCCCAATCGCCGCTCTCACCGACTTCTTTGCCGGACAGGCCGAGCTAGCGGCGAATTACGAAACGGTCGTCGACCGTGACTGCTTGAACGATGCGCTCAGCCCGGTCGAGGTTTCTGCGAGCTTCTGGGATGTGTTCGTGAATGGCACCACCCCCGCAGTCGACTTCATCACGCCATACGCCGAGGACTGCACGTCGAGCCCGAGCAGTGACCTCGCTGCCACCGTGCCCGACGACTTTGAACCGTGGTCGGGCACTGGAGTGTTGGCGACCGTTGTCCCGTCGGCCCGCAACGGCGTGTACGACGCCGCACCTCCAATGAGCATCGACCCAGACGCAAGTTACGAAGCGATCATCTCGACCGGCGGTGGCGAAATCCGAGTGCGCCTGCTGGTCGACTCGGCGCCGATCGCTGTGAACAACTTTGTGAGTCTCGCTCGCGACGGCTACTACGACGGCACGGTTTTTCACCGGGTGCTCGACGGATTCATGGCCCAGGGCGGCGATCCGACCGGGCTCGGCACCGGCGGCCCCGGCTATCAGTTTGTCGACGAGTTCGACGGCGGACAAGCGATCGACCGTGCAGGCATCTTGGCCATGGCGAACACCGGAGCAGACAGCAACGGCAGCCAGTTCTTCATCACCTTCGCCGAAGCTGACTATCTGACCGGCATGCACACCGCATTCGGTGAAGTCATCGAAGGCCTCGAGATCGTCGACGCCATCGAACGCCGTGACCCCGCCGCTCCCACCAGTCGAGGCCAAGCGATTGATTCGGTCGTCATCATCGAAAGCTGACCTCGGCCACAACCCATTGCTGCGCCACGATGGCCGTCGCTACGGCAACAGCGCTGGTTTCAGGTCCGATCCTCGAGGCAGAACGCCGCAAAGTGTTGCACATGATCAATGATTTCGGCCTGTGTGGCTGGGTCAGCGACTTCGCCGTTCGCAAGTTTCTCGCCGCAATCACCAATGCCAAGTGACGGGAACACATCGACGGGTTGACGTTCAAGAATCGATTCGAAATGGGTGCGCACGCTGAGCCCGGCGCGCGGCCCTGGTGTTGCGACCATCATCGAAACCGACGTGCCAACCCACGCCTTCGGCGGCCGCGTCATCCAATCGATGGCGTTCTTTGTGACCGCCGGAAACGACAGGTTGTACTCGGGCGAGAAGATCAGCACGCCGTCCGCTGCTGCAACTTGGTCGTGCAATCATTGCACCAAGTCAGGCAGGCCCGCTTCCTCTACATCGCCGTCATACAGAGGCAGATCACGAAGGTCGAATTCAGTGATCTCGACGCCATCGGGGGCGTGCGCCATGGCGGCCTGAGCAACGACCCGATTCGCCGACCCGCGGCTCCGGTGAGCACTCGCCGGGCCTGTTGGTGTCGATCGAGCCCAAGACGTTAGCGTTGGGGCCAACGCTCCATCGACCGAAGATCTTGACGACGTGTTGGTGCTCTGGCGGGGCGCTAACGAGCAAGGCCTGACTCTGATCGCAGACATCGAGGGCGGCCCAACCCAACGCCTCATCGTTCGTGCTGAACTTGTCGAGCCCAACGCGGGGCTCTACGCCACGAACGCCGAGTAATCCGAGCAAGCACGCTGGCTGCGTGGCACCCTTGATGTCGTGCCGATCGAGATCAATGAATTGTTGGTGATCCCCGACGCCGAACTCGACTGGAAATACACGACGTCGGGCGGGCCGGGTGGGCAGCACGCGAACCGATCGAGCACTCGGGTTCAGTTGAGTTGGAGCATCGCCGATTCTGCCGTGCTCACCGACAAGGACCGCAACCGGTTGCAGTCGAAACTCGGTGACGTCGTGCGTGCCGATGTCGACGACCACCGTTCGCAGCTTCGCAACAAGGATCTCGCGACCGAGCGACTTGCCGAAAAAGTGCGCGGCGCGTTGGTACGCAAACGGCAGCGCAAGGCGACCAAGCCGTCACGGGGCGCCAAGCGGCGACGACTCGAGACCAAGAAGCAGCGAGGCCAGACAAAGGCCCTGCGAAAGAAACCCAACCGCTGGGACTGAGGCTCGGGGGCCGACACGCCGCTACCTTCGACACATGGCGACTTTCTCGGCCAACCTCGGCTTTCTCTGGACCGGCCTACCGCTTCCTGATGCGATCCGAGCTGCGGCTGCGGCCGGCTTTGCTGCGGTCGAGTGCCATTGGCCCTACGACATCTCGACCGATGAGGTGCAGTCGGCCTTGCAACAGACCGGGCTCGAGATGCTCGGCATCAACACCCGTCGTGGCGCCGAGGGTGAGTTCGGCCTCGCTGCATTACCGGGGCGAGCGGTCGAAGCCCGTCTTGCCATCGACGAGGCAATTCGCTACGCCACCGCTATTGACGCCCGTGCCGTGCATGTCATGGCAGGAATCACCCCCGCCGAGCCGGTCGCCTTCCTGACCTATCTCGGCAACCTTCGCTACGCATGCAAACAGGCAGCACCACACGACATCACGATCTTGATCGAACCGCTGAACACGACTGACACACCCGGCTACTACTTGCACAACACCACCGATGCGGCGGGTGTCATCGATGCAGTCGACCGTCCGAACCTCAAGCTCATGTTCGACTGCTATCACGCTGCGATCAGCGAGGGCGATGTGCTCGGCCTGTTGCCCCACATGTTGCCGATTCTCGGACATGTGCAGTTCGCGTCGGTCCCCGATCGGGCCGAACCCGATCACGGAGACCTCGATTACCACGCCGTATTTGCGCTGCTCGACGAGCTTGGATGGAAACAACCGCTCGGCGCCGAGTACCGCCCTCGAGGCGAAACCCAAGCCGGCCTGGGCTGGATGACGTCGCCCTAGAGACATTTCTTGGTGGGTGAGGGAACCAACCCGCCGTCCCGATCGTCAGACGTGCATGGATGACATTGCGCCCCCACCATCGTCTGCGCTGCCCACTTGGCCACGCTCTGGAAATCACCGCTGGGAGGCTGTAGCGGTCCTCGACCCAGCAATCATCAACCAGCGCCGTCCAGATACCAGCGTCTTGTGTCATGGCTGATCGCGCCGACTTCGACTCTGCCGATGTTGCCGCCGCGATTCTGGGCCTCGACCCGATCGAACCCCACAAGGTCGACCCCAACGCAGTAGTAGGGCCAGTCGTGCCGCACGTTGCGCCGCACGTTGCGCCGGGTGCCCGGCGTGGCAGAGCCACAGGCTGGGTGCTGCTCATTTTGCTCGTAGCGGCCGTCAGCATCGCTGTCAGCCTGGCGGCGCAACTCTCGTCCGAGCCTGCTGCGCGGACCGACCCGCCGGCCTGTGGCGGGCTGTACACCGAGTGCTGCGAAGGTTGGGACGACGGCCGTGAACCGTGCGTCGACCAGTGCAACAGCACAGACAACCGTCAGGTTGACGACCGCGAGGGTCGTGACCTCGGCTTGTTCGACGCTGAGGCGACGTTCGCTGACCGGCCCCTGCCACCGAACTGTTAGCCACCGCTCGCCGAGTTGCGGACTCCCCCGGTGCAACACGCACACCCACCGCCTCGGTGGGCTGGAGGATCAGCGGGTTCCCTGCTGCACCTGGTTGCCTGTTAGTACCGCAATCAGGCGGCAGTCAACAACTGTTGGCGTGCCACGAGCGTCGCCATACACGCCTGTGCCACCTCGTTGCCCTTTTCGAGCATGTGATCGTGGAAGAACTGGATGTGCGTTGCGCTCTCATGGAAGTTGTGCGGTGTGAGCACGCTCGAGAAAACCGGGACACCCGTGTCGAGTTGAACCCGCATCAGTCCGCCGATGACGGCATCGGCGACGAACTCATGGCGATAGATACCGCCGTCGACCACGAACCCTGCAGCGACGATGGCATCGAAGCGACCAGTGTCGGCCAGGCACTTTACGTGCAGTGGCAATTCAAAGGCGCCTGGTACCTCGAAGAGTTCTATGTCAGCGCTGTCGCTGATCGAGTCGAGAAATCCGTCGCGTGCCTGATCGACAATGTCGCGATGCCAACAGGACTGCACGAACGCAATAGACGGACGAGACGGCTTCGAATCAGGTGTGGTAGCACTCATGGCGCAAGAAGATAGAACTTCAAGTACGGTTGAAGTCAAATCTCCGCAAGATTTGGACCGGCGATGCCCGACCTCGACGAACAACTGACCATCGGCCAGGCCGCCGAACGGCTCGGCCTAGCAACGTCTGCCCTACGCTTCTACGAAGACAAGGGCTTGATCTCCGCCCTGCGCACCGATGGCGGGCAACGTCGCTTCGCCCGAGATGTATTGCGCCGAGTCTCCTTCATCCGTGCCGCCCAGCAGGTCGGTTTGCCGCTCGCAGAAATCAAGTCGAGTCTCGATGTCCTGCCTGTGCATCGTGCACCAACCCAGGACGAATGGCGGCGTCTGGCCGAAGCGTGGCGGCCTCGACTCGACGATCAGATTGCCACACTGGTCGGCATCCGCGATCGCCTGGCGGGCTGCATCGGCTGCGGCTGCCAGTCGCTCGACAGTTGTTTGGTATTCAATCCGGGCGATGTCGCCGCCGAACAGGGACCCGGAGCACATTTCCTTCGGGTGTGAGCCTCGGCACGACGGCTACCGCATTTGGGTACTTCGGCAGGTTTCGCAAAATAGTTTCGGCCAAGGCTGCAATCAGGGGCTTCGTTGTCACACCGCTCTGTCAGAGTGGGATACATGGCAGCGGTGTTCAAACTCGGCGACCGGATTGGCGAGATCGATGCCCAACTCCGCGAACTCGATCGAAGCGCCGACAGTGTTTTCGGGCTGCTGGGCGGCATGCCAGCACGACTGTCGGTGCCGCGAATCCAACGCTACCGAGACCGACTCAACGCCCTCGAGGCCGCTGCGCTCGCACAGGTCATCGACGACAAGGGCGACACCAAGGTCGCCGAGAATATTGTCGGCAAGTCGGGCAAAGTCTCGAAGCGATCGAAGAAGGCAGCCGTTGCACGAGCCAAGCTCGGCAAGAAGAACCCGTCGATCACCGACAAGATGGCAACGGGTGAACTAACCGACGAACAAGTCGACGTGATCGCTGACACCGACCGCAAAACCGATGGCGCCGCCGGAAGCGACGACAGCTTCATCACCGACATCGCAAACGCCGGCATCGACCAATCCCGCAGCGTCGCCGCTGATTTCATCACCGACAACGCCGATGCCGACGGCACCCAAAGCGAATACGACCGACAGCGGCTACTGCGCAAAGCAAACAAGTTCACGACCGACCGACGTACCGACGCGATCATGTTCGAGGGCGACACCGCAGCGATCAGCGAGATCTGGTCGGCTGCGAACCGTCGGGCCGACGAGTTCTATCGCGATGACGGCGGACGCGACCTTGCCGTCAACCGCCATCCTCGCACCAACGAACAACGCCTCTTCGACGCTCTGATCGACATCTTCAAGAACGGCACCTGCGGCGGTGGGTGCGGCCATGGCGACGGCGACAGCACCTCGAGCGCCGATAACGACAACGAGAGCGCAGAGCGCCATGGCAGGGGCGGTTGCGCAACACTGGGCACCGAGACGGCATACAACGACGGTTCCGCTTCGAACCCGACATCAGCGACCAGATCAAAGCGCTACACGCCAAAAGTGACGTCGAGTCGTCCGACCATCGTGGTGGGTGTGACACTCGACAAGTTCCTGGGGCTCGACCCGAACAGCGCAGCCGAGCTGATCGGCACAGGCCCCATCGCCGACACCGTGCTTGCCGAGTACGTGGGCAATGCCAACATCATCGCCATGTTGTTCGGACACCGCGGCCAGCCGTTATGGATGAGCCGCCAGGTACGCCTTGCCACCCACGCCCAGCATGTGGCGCTGGTCATCCGAGACAAGCGGTGCATCCTTTGCGGAGCAGACCACACAAAATGCAAGGCGCATCACATCACGCCATGGAGCGCACCAGCGCAGGGCGAGACCGACATCACCAAGCTCGTCCTCGTCTGCGACAGTTGCCACCACTACATCCACGACGAGCACCAGACCGTTTATCAAGACGCCGCCACAGGCCGGTGGATGCTCCGCCCCGCACTCCCCCACGAAATCGCCCCCTCTCGGCCGCCGAAACCGAGTCGCAGCGAAGCTCCACAACGAAAATGAATCATTATCATCGGCGACCCGAACAGATTTTTTTTCTTCCGACTTGGCCATCGATCTGTCACGTCGCGAGCTGCCATAGTGAGCTAGGTGCCAAGGCATTGTCTGACCAGATGCGCGGCAGCAGTATGCGACGAAGGTCGCGGAGGCCGAAGCCCGACGACAACGGTCAGGAGCCGAGGGACGAGGCGACCAGGCGCGCCGCAGCAGTGTGCGACGAAGGTCGCGGAGGGCGAAGCCCGACCCAGTATCCCCGACCCAGTATCAGAGCACCGCTTCGATGAACGTCTCGAGTTGACGCAGGTTGCGGACCTCGAACAGGCCGTCGCAATACTGGGCATACTCGCTGACGATCGAATCGCCGGTGTCCCAGTAGCTGCCGGGCTCAGGGTTCAGCCAGAACACCTGCTTGGCATTGCGCTTCATCTCCTGGATGATCCAGCTCTGCGCAGCGTGATAATTGTTGCGAGCATCTCCCAGAATCATCACCGTGGTCTTCGACGTGATCGCTGACTTGAGGTAGTCCTTCTCGAACACCTCGAAGGCATGGCCATAGTCGCTGTGCCCGTCGACCCATACGACGTCGGCCTCGGTGTTCACTCGATGAACCGAAGCAGTGATGTCGTCATGTCCGTCGAAGAAGCGGGTGACCTCGTCGAGGCCATCGATGAAGACGAACGCACGAACCTTCGAGAATTGGCCGCTCATCGCGTACACCAGGTGCAAGGTGAAGCGGGCAAACGCTGCGACCGAACCGCTGATGTCGGCAAGGATCACGATCTCGGGTTTCGACGGACGTGGGTGCTTGAACCTCGGCTCGGCCGGCACGCCGCCATAACTCAGCGAGCGACGAATCGTGTTGCGGAAGTCGAGGCCGCCCTTGTTGCGATGGCGACGTTTGCGTGCAAGGCGAATTGCCAACTTGCGGGTCAACGGAGCGATGGCTTTGCGCAGCGTCTCCATCTCGTCACGTGTTGCATGCATGAAGTCGAGATCTTCGGGCAGTGGCTTGCGCAGGGTCTTGGCCATGGCCTCGACGCCACGGTCAGCGACCAATCGGCGCCTGATCTCGGCTTCGATCTCGGTCTTGAGCTTCTCGATGCGGCTTTCGTATTCGTCCTTGGCCAGCCGATCATCGAGGCCGCTGCGGCCTTCGTTGTCTTGTCGGTCGGCCTCGAGCAGGCGTTCGAGCACACCATCGAGATCGAGGTTCCGCAAGGTGCGATAGAGATAGTAGGTGCCGCCGACGGGCCGACCAGGCTCCATGCCGGCGAATCGCTGCACCGCGGTACGTGCTACCGCTCGTTGCAGGTTCTGGTCCTGGCGCATGAGCGCCTGGTACAACATTTCGGCCAGGTCCTCGTTGGACATGGCGTCGCCGCCACCCCCTCCGCCTTCGGATCCGCTGCCTTCACCCTCGTTTGGTTGACCGTCTTCGCCTTCGCCTTCGCCCGACCCATCATCGTCGTCGCTGGTCAGCGAGTACTCGGGGCCACGGATCGAGAAGTAGACATCGAACACCGTCTCGAAGGCAGGCCAATGCTGATGATTCTTGACCAACGTGGCACCAAGCGCGTGCTTGAAGGTGGTGCGGTCACCAATTGGGATCGCCCGCACGGCCTCCATTGCATCGAGATTCTCGGTGAGACTGACCGGCAAGCCAGCACCGCGAAGCTCTTGGATGAACCCGCCCAGCAGGTCGAGCAGCGGATCAGCCATTGCCTCGGCGGCAAATAGTTCAGTCGTCATCTCATCAGTCCTCTAGCACTTGTTCGGTTGCAACGACTCGGTGGCTTTGCGCCCAGCGCCCAGTCGGGGACGAACCCACGGGCTCGATGTCGGCCCTATGCGCCATACAGCACATACGACACATCGGCCGGTTCGTCATCTCGGTTGTCTCAAAAGCCGCCGTTTGGCGATGACCGCTCAGCGGACCATACGCCAGGTGTGGAGCCCGTCCGGCCCAGCCAGCCAATGCAGACGAACACGCGGTTCGTCGACATTGATACTGGCGGGCAGCAGAGCGCACGACGTCTTACGCGTCGAAGGTGTCTTCGGTCGTGGCAAACTCTTTGGTCGCCTTCTCGATATCGCTGCGGTACTTGAGCAGGATATTTGCTGTTTCGGTCGCTGTTTTGGCATCGACATGTTCGACACCGAGCAGCACGAGCGTGCGAGCCCAGTCGATCGTCTCAGAGACCGACGGCGCCTTGCGCAAGTCGAGCTGACGAACGCTGCGCACGATGCGGGCGACCTGATCGGCCAGGTTCTGGCTGATGTCAGGCACCTTGGTCAGCACGATCTCGCGCTCGCGTTCGAGCTCAGGATAATCGAGATACATGTACAGCGCACGCCGCTTGAGCGCTTCGCTGAGTTCACGAGTGTTGTTCGACGTCAGGAACACCAATGGAATCTGGGTCGATTCGATCGTGCCGAGTTCAGGGATCGAGACCTGGTAGTCGCTCAAGATCTCGAGCAACAACGCTTCGGTCTCGACCTCGACGCGGTCGACCTCGTCGATGAGCAACACAACCGGGTCTTTGGCCGTGATGGCCTCGAGCAATGGTCGTGTGAGCAGGAACTCATCAGAGAAGATGTCATCTTCGATGGTGTCCCAATCAGCATCGCGTTCGGATTGGATCCGAAGAAGCTGCTTTTTGTAGTTCCACTCGTAGAGCGCTTTGGACTCGTCGAGCCCTTCGTAACACTGCAAGCGGATCAAGCGAGCGCCGATCATCTCGGCAACACTCTTGGCTAGCTGCGTTTTACCGGTACCCGCAGGCCCTTCGACCAGAATCGGCTTGTCGAGCCGATCGGCCAGATACACGACGCTAGCCAGGCCATCATCGGCCAGGTAGTCAACTTTCTTCAGACCGTCACGTACTGACTCGACGTCTGTAAACCGTTCGCTCATGGAGCTCCTCACGAAACAGCGGCACCCAGATCGGACGCCGCACATGCAGTAATGGATGTTACCGGGTGACTAGTTGCGAATCCGAACCGGTTCAACACGAGCTGCGTCGACTACATTCGCTCGGGCGTTTCCGCGCCGGCTTCGAAGCCCCGCGAACGAACCGAAAGAGCGAAGGTCAGTCAACATGGAGCAAGAGGACAACGAGTTCTTCATCCTGGTGCTCGGCGTGCTGGCGGCGATCATTTTGGTGATCAGCTGGTGGTTCACGGCCGGAGGTATCGCGACGACGCCAGCTGTTCCCGCCGGTTCGACCGCTGCTGCATCTGATGACGCAGCAAACGCCGCTGCTGACCACGATGATGGCGACGAACCCGATTCCGATGAAGCCGCCGACGACGCCGCTGACCACAACGATGATGCAGGCCCTGACGATGATGCTGACTCTGGCGGAACCGATAACGAAGAAGCCAGTAGCACTGAGGGCGATACCGGTAGCCCTGATGCAGCTACCGTCACCGCTGCCGCTGCGACCGTGTTCGACGCCATCGCTCGCGATGATCGCCTGGGCGTGCTCACTGACTTGTTGCGCACCGAAGGCCTCGACGCAACTCTGGCTGCTGGTGGACCGTTCACCGTGTTCGCTCCGACCGATGACGCGATCAGCGACGCAGCCGCTTCCGATACAACGATTGCGGTGCTCGAAACAGCTCGCCCCGATGTGCTCGAGTATCACGTCGTGCCCGGCGTGTACACCTTCGAGGAACTGACCGACATCGCCCGTGGCTCACGGTCAAGCGAGCTGACAACCTTGCAAGGCGAAACAATCAGCCTTTCACTCGACGGCGAGAACGTCGTTGTCAACGGGCAAGCAGCCATCTCTGGTGCGTCACAGACCACGGGCAATGGCATTGTTCACACCCTCGACAACGTGCTCGTGCCACCAATCGCAGCACTCAATGCGCTGGTCGACATCGACCCGATCCTGTTCTCGACCGGAAGTGCCGAAATCGACCAGCAATCGTTTGCGACACTCGACCGCTTCGCCGAAGTGTTGCTCGCCACTGCGGTCGATGTAACGGTCGAGGGCCACACCGACAGCTCGGGCGACGCGCTGCGCAACCAAGACCTCAGCCAGAACCGTGCCCGATCAGTAGTGAACTATCTGGTTGGTGCCGGCGTCGACGATGCACGCCTCACCGCCCAGGGATTCGGTTCAACCAATCCGGTGGCCGACAACGAAACCGACGAAGGCCGTGCGCTCAATCGCCGCATCGAATTCACGCTGAACTGAGCCCCACGATGTCAGGCCTGCTCGACCATCTGAAAACGATGCAAGCCACCGGCGTGCAAACCGTGCCCGACGCCTTGATTGGTTGTTGGCGACGAAACTGGATCCGCTTCGGCGACGCGGGTGCTGCCGAAGACTGTGCCACCGAAGACCGTGCCACCGAAGACCGTGCCACCGAAGACACAGCCACCGAAGACCGTGTCGACGTCATCTGGTTGCAAACCGCATCGGGGATGGGCGACGTGCGTATCGACCCGACCCGACCCGACCGATCGAGACAACCGATTCATCGTGCGGAATCACCGTCGTCGATGCGTCGACCCGGCCGTACGTGACCGCGGACTGGGCTGATGGTGACACAGGTTTCGCCCAGCAACCCGTACCGAGTTTCCCCGAGAAGGGCTGGCTCGCATGGGACAGCACATCGATCATGCGCGAGCTTGCGCCGAGCGGCGCCTATGTCGAGCAGTGGGAACGCCTCGATGGGTCCAACGGCACCGCTGTTCACCTCGTCGCCGGCGATGCTGAGACCACTACCAATCTCTATGTTGCGGGTTCGCACGCGTTCTTCGCCGCTCGCCGAACGCAGCTCGCGCTGGTGCACGAGTTCAGCTACGGGCGGTTGGCACCTGCCGCCGACCACGTGCTGATCGAGTTGTCAACACGATCTGACCGGCTCGGCCAGCCCATGACGCTCGACTTTGATTGGCATACCGTGAGCTGCCGTCACCCTGGCGAGTAGCTTCGCTCACGGGGCCATCGCCCATTGGGGGTCGAGGCTCATACCGGACCTCGGGATGGTCAAGGAATAGATCGTCTGCTGGGGTGACGGTGCACGGCCAGATCAGGAATTACTCTCTGCCTGACCGCTCGCAGAGCGAGCACCGTGCCCATGCCTGACTCTTCCCCCATTGACGACCTAGCGCGTCAACCAACACCCCAGGCGCCTGGCATCAACACAGACCGCGCCGCAATGTTGGTGGCCGCCGGGATACTCGTCAGCCGACTCTCAGGAATCGTCCGCGAGGTCGTCTTGTCAGCCTGGCTCGGCCTCAGCATGGCCGCCGAGGCGTTCGCGTTCTCGCTCCAGATACCCAAGGTGCTGCAAAACCTGCTTGGCGAAGGCGCGCTCTCGGCATCGTTCATTCCTGTCTACAGCACCGTCGTCGACGAAGACCCCCGTGCTGCGCGACGTTTGGCGGGTGCCGTGTTCGGGCTTCTCGCCTCGCTCGTTGGCGCTCTGGTGCTGATCCTCATGTTCGCTGCCCGACCCATCGTCGGCATCATCGCCCGAGGCGCAAGCGACGAACGCTCCGACCTGATCGCCGAGCTCATGCGCACGATGGCCCCGGGTATTGGCTTCATCGTCTTCGCCGCATGGTGCCTCGGCATCCTCAACGCGCACCGTGACTTCTTCCTGAGCTACATCGCTCCGATGCTCTGGAACATCGCGATCATCGTCGCCATACTCATCGCCACCACCCAAACCGACGACCTCGTCACCCTCGCACGGGCCGGAGCATGGGGCGTCTTCATTGGCGGGGTCGCCCAGTTTGTCGTGCAGCTGCCACGTGTCCTGCGTATCGCCGGACCAATCACGCCGTCGCTCGATCGAACGGGACCTGGGCTGCGCGAGGTCGTGCGTCGATTCATTCCGGGTGTTGCGGGCCGCGGCGTCGTCACGCTTGGCACGTTCACCGACATTGCCCTCGCTTCGTACTTGGCCGTGGGCGCCGTCGCCGTGTTGACCAAAGCCCAAACGCTCTATCTGATGCCGATCTCGGTGTTCGCGGTCAGCATCGCGGCCGTCGATCTACCCGAGCTGGCGCGCGAATCAAAGGATGGTCGGGCCGCATCTGAGCGAGTGCGGCTGGCCGTCGACCGGGTCGCCCTGTTCGTGGTCTTTTCGACATTGGCCTTCGTCTTTGGTGGACGATCTCTGGTCGGAGCCCTCTTCGAGCGGGGCCAGTTCACCGAGAGCGACACGGTCGTGGTGTGGCTGACGCTGGCCGTCTTTTCGTTCGGATTGTTAGCGAGCGCGTTTTCGCGAGTCTTCCAAGCAGCCAGTTTCGCCCATGGCGACGTAGCCGGCCCGGCAAAGATCGCCTTGGCCCGATTGGTGCTCGCCGCAGTTGTTGGCCTTGCGCTGATGTTCCCTGCCGACCGCTACCAGGTCGTCGACGGGCTTGTTCGTCGCTCAGGTGATCTCGCCTTTGGCCCGCTCGATGCAGCGGTACGAGATATCGAGTACAGCCATCGGCTCGGAGCCGTCGGTCTTGCGGCTGGCGGCGCAGTAGCCGCCTGGCTCGAGTTCGCACTGCTTCACCGTCGGCTGCGCACCGTCGCCATCGATCTCACTATGGCCCCAACGCTGAAGAGCCTGGTTCTGCCGTCGGCGATCGCTGGTGGGTTGATCGCTGCTCTCGCCGAAGTCACCAAATCCTGGCCGCCACTCATTGCTGCTCCGCTCATTCTGGCTCCGGCCGGAATCGCCTACCTGGTCATAGCGCGACGCACGGGTAACGAAACCGCTTCGTCTCTACTCAATCGTCTCCTGGCCAAGCGGTAGTGGGTTTCACCCCAAGCCGATAGGAATACGTGATGGTCGCCGCCCTGACATCGCTGCTGCTCGCCGAGGAGGGCGACAGTGAGAAGTTTCTCGACCTCACCGTGCACGCCTGGCAGTGGGGTGTTCTCGGCGCCGCAGTCTTCGCGCTGCTGGCTCTCGACCTGTACCGGCACCGCGAGGCGCACGCCCCGACCTTCAGCGAAGCCGGAAAAGAGTCAGCCTTCTGGGTGTTCTGCGGTCTGACGTTCTCGCTGTTCTTCTGGTGGCAGTTCAGCGGTCAGGCAGCCGGTGAGTACCTCGGCGTCTATCTGACCGAGAAGTCGCTGAGCATCGACAACGTGTTTGTTTGGGCATTGTTGTTCTCTTCGATGAAGATCCCACTCAAGTACCAACACCGCGTGTTGTTCTGGGGCATCTTCGGCGCCTTGCTCCTGCGCTCGATCTTCATCTTTGCTGGCGCAGCCATCGTGACCCGCTTCAGCTGGGTGCTCATCTTCTTCGGCGTGTTTCTCATCTTCACCGGCATTCGCATCATGCGTCACACCGAAGACGAAAGCGACGACGCGTCAACTGCCGGGCTCGGCCTGTTGCGGCGAATCATGCCGGTGACCGAGAAAATCGATGGCCAGCACTTCTTCACCCGAGAAAACGGCGTGCGAATGGCTACGCCGCTGTTTGCCGCACTTGTGGTGGTCGAGACCACCGACGTCGTGTTCGCCGTCGACTCGGTGCCTGCATCGTTTGGTGTAGCCAACGATCCGTTCACCATTTTGGCAGCGAATGCCTTTGCCATCATGGGTCTGCGGGCGATGTACTTCTTGCTCGCCGACGCTCGTGAACGGTTCCACTATCCCTCGCACGCACTCGGCGGCATCTTGCTGTTCGTCGGCATCAAGCTGTCGATCACACCGTGGTACCACATCGACATCTACATCTCGCTCGCCGTAATCGTCGTGATCATGATCGCCGCCATCGTGTTCAGCATCTACAAGAACAAGCAAGAAGCCGCCGAACAAACTGACTAGCCGGACGGGACGCTAGGTGCCGGCGGCGACCACCGCGAGCAC
>JBDNHG010000402.1:0-2517 GCA_041688925.1 Acidimicrobiales bacterium
CGCTGCCCGCCTTTCGGCTCGTCCCGGAGGTGCTGCGTATAAGCCCGCGTTTGGTGTCTGAGCGACGTCGTGTGGCAGCGTGATGGGATGAAACAGCTGGACCAAGTGCTCGTCGCAAACCGGGGCGAGATCGCAATCCGAGTCCTGCGGGCGGCCGCTGACCTCGCGATTCGAACAACGGTGGTGTACACCGCAGACGATGCCGACTCGCTGCATGCTGCTCGGGGCGACGTCGCCCACCAACTGCCCGGCGCCGGCGTCGCCGGCTATCTCGACATCGAGGCCATCATCGCCGCCGCGATCGAAACCGGTGCCACCGCCGTGCACCCTGGCTATGGCTTCCTCGCCGAGAATGCCGAGTTGGCACGGGCTTGTGAGGCCGCCGGTCTGATCTTCGTCGGCCCTTCGGCCGAGGTGCTCGATTTCTTCGGCGACAAGGTGACCGCGCGCCGGATCGCTTCGGAAGCTGGTCTGCCGATCTTGGCCGGCTCGGCGGGCCCATCGACCGTCGAGGAAGCAACCGCCCTGTTCGCAGAACACGGGCCGGTGATGCTCAAGGCCGTCGCCGGCGGCGGCGGTCGCGGTATGCGGGCCGTGCGTTCCCTCGATGAGCTCGCCCCGGCGTGGGAACGATGCGTCTCCGAGTCCACCAAGGCGTTCGGCAGCGGCGATGTGTACGTCGAGCAGCTCGTGACCCGGGCTCGCCACATCGAGGTGCAAATCGTCGGCGACGGCTCCGGCGCTGTCACCCATCTCGGCGAGCGCGACTGCAGCGTGCAGCGTCGTAACCAGAAGGTGATCGAGATCGCACCCGCACCCGACCTGCCCGCCGCCGTCAGGGACCAGATCTGTGCAGCAGCGGTCGAACTCGGCCGATCGGTCTCCTATGGCAACGTCGCGACCGTCGAGTTCCTGGTCGATGCCGACGATCCCGAACGTTTCTGGTTCATGGAGGCCAACGCTCGCATCCAGGTCGAACACACAATCACCGAGGAGGTCACCGGCATCGATCTCGTCGCAACCCAACTGCAAATTGCGGCCGGCGCAACACTGGCAGACCTCGGCCTGACCGACCCGCCGGCGACCAATGGATGGGCCATTCAGGCCCGCATCAATGCCGAGACCATCAACGCATCGGGCCTGACCAAGCCGAACGGCGGCACGATCACGGTCATGGAACCCGCATCGGGACCCGGCGTGCGCGTCGACTCGGCCGGCCATGCCGGGATGACGATCAACCCGCGGTTCGATTCGCTGCTGGCCAAACTCATCGTGCACCGTGCCGACGGTTCGTTCGAGCAGGTTGCGGCGAAGCTGCGGTCGACGCTCGCCGAGTGTCGTATTGAGGGCGTGGTAACCAACATCGACTTCCTGCGCAACATCGTTGATCACGACGGCTTTGGCGCTGCGACCACGACCTTCGTCGAGGATCACCTCGCCGCGCTGACGGTGCAGCGCGAAGCACCGGCCCCATCAGCGACCCGCCCTGCTAATGGCCGTGGCCAGGCCGGCGCTCGGCTCGACAGCAACGATCCACTGGCGGTCCTCGACTTCGGCCGGGCACAGTCCGACGCGGACACCCATGTCGATCATGAACAGGTCGCCAACGACCTTCCCGACGGCTTCGTTGCAGCCCAGACGCCGCTTCAGGGAACGGTCGTGAGCATCGAGGTGGCTGCCGGCGATCACGTACGACACGGCCAACTCGTGGCGATCGTCGAGGCGATGAAGATGGAACACGAGGTGACCGCTCCGGCGAGCGGCATCGTCGATCGCATCGCGGCCGCCGCAGGCGACACACTGTGGAGCGACCAGCTGATCTTGGTGATCGAACGCGGCGACGATGGCGATGACGAGCAGGTGGTTGCCGAGGTGGTCGATCTCGACGAGATACGGCCGAGCCTCGCCGAAGTAATCGCTCTGCGGGCAAGGATGACAGATGCTGCTCGACCCGAAGCCGTCGAGCGACGGCGCAAGACCGGCCAACGCACGGCAAGAGAAAACCTGGCCGACCTCATCGACGACGGCACCCTGGTCGAATATGGACAGATGGCGCTGGCCGCCCAGCGCCGCCGACGGACCCGCGACGATCTGATCAAACGCAGTCCCGCCGATGGCCTGATCACCGGCGTCGCGTCGGTCAACGGCGACCTATTCGGCGAGCCGACTAACCGCTGTGCAGTGATGATCTACGACTACACAGTCTTCGCCGGCACCCAGGGCATTCGTAATCACGCCAAGACCGACCGCATCATCGACATTGCCAGCGATGGTCGCATGCCCTTCATCCTCTATGCCGAGGGTGGCGGCGGCAGGCCCGGCGACACCGACGGCGGCGACTTCGGCAGCCGCACCTTCTCGCGTTTCGCCACGTTGAGCGGCCTCGTGCCCATGGTCGGCGTTGTGTCGGGCTACTGCTTCGCCGGCAACGCGTCGCTGCTGGCGTGCTGCGACGTCATCATCGCCACCAAGGACGCACACATTGGTATGGGCGGCCCAGCCATGATCGAAGGCGGC
>JBDNHG010000403.1:0-9289 GCA_041688925.1 Acidimicrobiales bacterium
ACCAACGGTGGCTATACAGAGACCGCTGCCTATGTGTTCTCGAACGACGTGCCCTACACCGTTGCTGGGCCCGACCCGTACGACGAAGGCGGCCATGACTGGACGACCTGGACTCGTACGTACTCACAACAATCGATGAGCCGCTGGCTGAATGCAAAGACCGACACAGCGGTCGGCATGCTCACCGCAATCAATGTGCTGGGCGGCGAGGGAGCCTCCGCACGTCTCGACAAGGCAGTTGTCGAGCTGGTCGGCACGTCGGGTACGAAGCGGGTCACCGGCAAACGGCTGATGCTCGTCATCAACGCTGGTGTATTCGGCGAAGGTGGCGGCTTGTCCACCCATCTTCCGGGCACGTTCACAACGATCGGCAACGGCGCTGGCGCTGGCGCTCCATTGCCAAGCGGCGCTCTCGTAGTCGCCGAGGCGACCCCTGATCCCGTAGCCGAAGGCGTGAGCATCAACGCAGGATTTACCCCACCACCGGGAT
This sequence comes from Acidimicrobiales bacterium, assembly GCA_041688925.1. Lineage (GTDB taxonomy): Bacteria > Actinomycetota > Acidimicrobiia > Acidimicrobiales > UBA10347 > UBA10347. The sequence goes on from JBDNHG010000403.1 coordinate 491, forward strand.
GGCAACCCGAAGCCGGCACTGGTGTGCCGCCCGGTCAGGGTGTTGCCCCCGAGGCAAACACGGCAGCGCCGGAAGCCGCAGCGACACTCGATGCCACCGCTGAGGCAACTGCCGAAGCAACATCGCCGTACAGCCCACCGGCCGGATGGCAACCAGAGCCGGGGTCTGGCGTGCCACCAGGTGCGGGGACCGCGCCGATTGCTTCGAGCCCCGGGTCAGCCGAAGCTACGGCCGCCACGGCCCCGCAGACGAATTCGTTTGCACTGCCCGCAGGTTGGCAACCCGAACCCGGAACCGGTGTACCTCCAGGCGATGGCGTCGCACCGACGCCTGTATCGGGTAACGCCACCGCTCCAAATCAAGCAGCGCCAGCCACAACGACTCAAGCAGCGCCGACTCAAGCAGCGCCAGCCACAACGACTCAAGCAGCGTCAGCTGAGACGGCGACCACAACCGGATCAGCCAATGCGATGCCGGCGGCCGAGGACTTCGTTGGCGGCACCGGTGGTGGCAACGCGTTGGCCAGCGGGGTATTCCTCGTGACTCGTACCGCGACCGGTACCGAGCTGACCGAAACAAGCTTCAAAGTGATCGCTCCAACAGCAGATCTTGCTGCCGAAGCACGGCAACGTGTCGAGCAGCTCCAGGCCAAGGCTGCCCTGGGCTTGTTCGCAGATGTCGACATCGATGGTTACGTCGCCTCGGTTGCACCTCGGCCCGTGCACGCCGTATGTACGGCAACACCGCAAGGCATCACGTGCGTGCCGCTGGCCGCCTTGAAGGGCGACAACTGACGCTCGATCGGCCAGACTGGTCGATCTCATGCACCAACCTCAACGCGATCAGCTGATCGAGCAGCTCTACGAACCAGCCGTCGTCCGCGCCTTCGCAGCGTCGGTCTCGGCCGACCTCGTTGCTGCGCTTCGCAGCGAAGAGAGAGCAGCGAGCCAAGCAATGGTCGCCAACCGCCAGGCCGAGTTCGCTACGGGGCGTGCGTGCGCTCGGTCAGCCATGGCCCAGTTCGGCATCGATGGTGCGATTCCGCGTCGCGATGACGGCTCGCCACAATGGCCGCGCGGTGTCACGGGGTCGATCAGCCACACCCGAGGTTTCTGCGTTGCGGTTGCCTCGACCGGGCACCACTGCGTCGGCATCGATGTCGAAGAGGTCGATCGGATGACGACCAACATCGAGCGGCGCATTCTTGTCGATGTTGAACGGGCCCTGCTCGACGATCTCGATGACGCCGCCCGAAAACGCCGGGTCGCAACGATCTTTGCGTCTAAAGAATCGTTCTACAAGGCGCACTATGAGCTCGAGCCTCGTTATCTGGGGTTCGACGCGGTTGCCGTGACCATCGAGGACTCGACTGTCAGGTTCGCTCCTGCCTCAGGTGCTGTCGACGCTGCGGTTCTTGGTCGCAGCACTGGGCAATTCCGCTTTGATGCGGGTCGGGTCATCGTCGGTGTCGCCATCGACACCGCCGTATCGGGTCGCCCGCTACCCTCGTCCGGGTGACGAAGCTTGTAATCATCGGCGGCGGCCCTGCGGGCAATGCATGCGCAACCTACGCTGCCCGGTTCGGTGCCGAAGTTGTCGTCATCGAAGATCAGATCCTCGGTGGCGCTGCCCACTTGCTCGACTGTGTGCCCTCCAAAGCAATGATTGCTACCGGCGGTGCCATGGCGTTTCTGCGCCGAAGCAAGGGCATGGGCCTCGAAGATGTCGTTCCGCACATCGATCCCGAGGCGTTGCGCTCCCGGCTCGCCGGAATCCAGGCTCGTCTGCGCGATTCGTCGACGAGTCTGCTCGGATCGCAGGGCGTGCGCATCGTCTACGGGCGTGGCTCGCTGCTTGATGAACATCGCGTGCACATCGAGTTGGCTGACGGCACCGAAGAAATTTGCCAAGCCGACATGATCGTGCTCAGCACCGGCAGCCGGCCTCGTATCCCCGAGTGGTGCGACATCGACCAGAATCGCATCTTGTTGACCCGTGACGCATATCCACCACCTGAGATCCCCGACCATCTCGTGGTCATCGGCTCTGGCGTCACCGGCGTCGAATTCGTTCACATGTTCGAGTCATTTGGGTCGCAGGTGTCGTTGATCGTGAGCCGTCAGCAGGTGCTGCCTGGCAAGGACGCCGAGGTCGCAGCGGTTCTCGAAGAGAACTTCCTCGAGAGGGGAGTGCGGTTACTCAAGGGCGCCCGAGCCACATCGATCGATACGATCGACGATGGCATCACGGTGAACTGCGACGACGGCCGCACCGTCGCCGGCAGCCACGCACTGATCGCCATTGGGTCGGTGCCCAACAGCGACGGGCTCGGGCTCGAGAATGCCGGCGTTACGACCAAATGGGGTTACGTCGAAATCGACGAGGACTGTCGCTCATCGGTGCCACACATTTTTGCCGCCGGAGATCTCAGCGGCAAGCTGCCGTTGTCATCGGTGGCATCGATGCAAGGCCGCAAGATCGCCGAGACGATCATGGGGCGTGCGACGCACGGGCACAATCGGGTCGACTACGACAAGGCAGCGTCGGCCATCTTCACCGAGCCCGAAATCGCTGACGTCGGGCTGGCCGAGGCCGACGCGTTTGCTATGGGCCGCAAGGTTCGGGTCACCAAGGTGCCGTTCACGACCTCGGCCAAGGCCTTGATCAATGACGACCCCCGAGGCTTCATCAAGATCATCTCTGACCCCGCAACCGGCGAGGTTCTTGGCGGCTCGATCGTCGGCCGCCACGCCGCCGAACTGATATCGGTTCTGTCACTGGCGGTCACGGCCAGTCTGACGGTGCGAGACGTGTACGACAGCCTGCTGGTGCATCCGTCGCTGGCCGAGTTGATCAGCGACGCCGCCGAATAACGGTGAGCGACAATTCCAACGGCGCCGACCTCAACGGCGCCGGCTTCGACGACGACCCCGGCGATCCACTCGCGTCTATTGGCCAGCGCATCGGCGCCCGCCTGATCGACTGGGGAGTCCTGCTCACCGTGTGGCTTTTGCTCGGTGCCGCAACGTCTGAGCGCCAACCTGACGACACCCTCGTGTTCCAACGATGGGCGATCATTGCATGGATGGCGCTTGTCATCGTCTACGAGGTTGGTTTCGTCGCATGGCGAGGCCAAACACCCGGCAAAATCCTGCTGCGAATCAAGCTCGTCGCCCTCAAAGACGGCCGAATCCCCTCCCTGCCAGCAGCCATTACCCGCGTGCTGCCGGTGGCCTTCGCAATCGCACTCCTCGGAGCGTTCTTCCCAATCGCCATGGTCTTCGTGTACTTCAGCGCCGCCTTTATGAAACACAACCGAGGCATCCTCGACATAATGTCCGGCACCGCCGTAGTCCAGACCCGGCCCTAAGGGGCCTAGCGAGTAGGTCGACAAGTCCTCTGGCAGGCCCACGAGTTGCGCGGCTCTCGAGCTTCGCGCTCTGCCTACTCGCGCAATCTCTAAGCCAGGCGATCAGGCGATCAGGCCTCGATCACGACCACCACATCACCGCCGCCGACCGAGTCACCAACGACGACGTTGATCTCTTTCACCGTTCCGGTGATGTCGGCGGCAATGTTGTTTTCCATCTTCATGGCTTCGAGAACCAATATGGTCTCGCCGGCTTCGACTGCCTGGCCGACCTCGACTTCGATCTTTACGACGGTTCCCTGCATTGGAACAGTGACCTTGCCGTTGCCGCCGCCTGCGGACGAGGCCGATGTGGACTTTCGTCGGGTTGCTCCGCCGGCCGGTGCCTGTGCCGCAACCTCGGGGACCCACACGCTGACCGCGTAACGACGGCCGTTGACCTCGACAGGCATGTCGCGACGAACACGTGGTGTGCCCTCGTCGTCGACAGCGGCATCGTCTTTGGCGTGGACGTCGCTGAGGTCGAGGGTTTCTTCGACCCATTTTGTCGAGTGCGCCATGGCCTTGAAATCTGCATGACTGAGAATTGCTATGTCGGCCGGGATGGTAGTGGCGACGCCTTCGACGACGAGTTCATCGAGCGCCCGCAGCGTGCGACCAATGGCTGTTGCCCGGTCGTGTCCCCAGCAGATGAGTTTGCCCACGAGATTGTCGTAGTACTGGCTGATCTCGTCGCCAGATTCGTAGCCGGTGTCGAATCGGGTACCGAATCCTCCGGGAGGGTTGAGGCGGTTGATCTTGCCAGGTGACGGAAGGAACATGCCGCCCGCAGGGTCTTCGGCGTTGATGCGGATCTCGATGGCATGGCCGTTGATCTCGACGTCGGCTTGAGTGAACCAGAGCTCTTCGCCCGCCGCGATCCGCAGCTGAGCTTCGACGAGGTCGATGCCGGTGACCATCTCGGTGACGGGGTGCTCGACTTGCAGGCGAGTGTTCATCTCGAGATACCAGAACGCGCCATGTTCGTAGAGGAACTCGACGGTTCCGGCGTTCACATAATCGCAGCCCTTTGCGACGGTGACGGCGGCTTCACCCATTGCGGTGAGGATCTCGTCGCTGATGTCGGCGGCCGGTGCTTCTTCGACGAGCTTCTGATGTCGTCGCTGTGCGGAACAATCGCGTGTGCCCAGGTAGACGCAGTTGCCGTGCGAGTCGGCCAGGATCTGCACCTCGACATGGCGAGGCTCGTTCAAGTAACGCTCGAGATAGAGCTCGCCTCGGCCGAAGTAGTTGACGGCCTCTCGGGTGGCGCTGTCGATCGCTGACTGTATGTCGTCGCCGTCGTTGACAACTTTCATACCGCGTCCGCCGCCGCCGAATGCTGCCTTGATCGCGACCGGCCATCCGTATTCGGAAGCGAACGCCGTGACTTGGTCGCTCGTGGTGACCGCAGCGGTGTTGCCCGGCACCCCTTCGACCCCGACTTTTTCGGCGGCAGCACGGGCAGAAAGCTTGTCGCCCATGACCTCGATGGCTTCGGGGCTTGGACCGATAAACGCAACGCCCATGTCGGTGACAGCGCGAGCGAAGTCGGCGTTCTCGCTGAAGAATCCGTAGCCGGGATGCAACCCGTCGGCGCCGGTTTCTCGGAGCACGCCCAAGATTGCTTCGGTGTTCAAGTAACTTTCGGCTGCGGTTTGGCCGCCGAGCGAGTAGGCCTCGTCGGCGAGTCGCACATGGAGGGCGTCGCGGTCGAGGTCGCTGTAGACAGCGACCGATGCGACCCCCAAGTCTCGGCATGCTCGGATAACCCGAACAGCGATTTCTCCACGGTTTGCAATGAGGACCTTTTTCAACACGGGCAATAGCCTGCCAGATATGCAGGCCGGAACCGAACGCTCGAACGAAGCTTTTGTAAGCGACTCGTTGCAGGGCACGAGATTCGGCCTCGTTCGCTGGATCGAGCAGACCGGTTCGACCAACGATGACTTGTCTGAACTCGCACGCCAGGGGGCAGGCGAGCAGGTGCTGATCACCGACCTGCAGACCGCGGGCCGGGGGCGTCGCGACCGTGTGTGGGATGCGCCCTCGAGGTCAGGAATATTGATGTCGGTCCTGGTGCGCGAAATTCGTCCGCAGGACGGTTTCTGGTTCGTGGGCGCAATAGCGCTTGCCGCGTCGCAGGCCATCGACGCCCAGACGATGTCGCCGTGTCGGCTGAAGTGGCCAAACGACGTCATGCTCGGTTCGGGCGATGACCAGCGCAAGGTCGCCGGGGTGCTCGCTCAGCTGGTTGACGACGCCGTCATTGTCGGCATCGGCATCAATGCGAACTGGCCAGACGCGGTTCCTGCGACGATGGCTGAACGCGGTACATCGGTCAATCGGCACCTGAATGACCGGACAATGGTCGACCGAGCGGCGCTCGCCGCAGATATATTGCATCGTGCAATTGGTCACCTCAACCTCGATCGGCAGGCCCTACGCCAGGCATGGAAAGCGCAGTGTTCGACCCTTGGTCAGCTCGTGCGTCTCGAGCTCGAAGGACGTTCGGTCGTTGGAACCGCAACAGATATCGCCGTTGACGGCGGTTTGCAGATCGAACACGATGGCGTGACGACGACCTATCAAGTAGGAGATGTGGTGCATTTGCGGCCGGTATCCTAGGTTGCAATTTGGCGCCGAAGTCTTGGGGCGCCACCTCTGGTCTATCCCGAGCGGATAGCGTGGCTCGCCATGGCTGAGGACAAGACCGGTTGGTCTGAAAAAGGCAAACGCGCAGACGATGCAGATGCTGCAAACGGGTCTACGACCCCATCGCGCCCATCGAAGCGCGACACGAGCGCCGGCACGAGCAAGGCCGACACGTCGGTGGTGCGCACGCCTTCGAGCGATGCCGGTGCACGCAAGGTTGCAAAGGCAGCGGCGACGGCTGGCCAGCGTGACGTTTCGTTCGTATCACGCTTGGGTTTCCCGGCACTGATCGCTCTGATCTGCATTCTCGGTATCGGTGTCGTGGTCTATGCCCGTTCAACCCGTGAAGCGCTTGCCTCTCCGGTGCAGAACCTCGACCACTGGCATGCCGTCTATGGCGTCTACAACTGCAACATCGAGGGTGCCGATAAATATCTGCCGCCCTTCCAGTCGACGCAGGACGACGTTGGCATCCATTCACACGGCGATGGGCTCATGCACATCCACCCGTTCTTCGAGCTCTCTTCTGGTGACAACGCACAACTGCGCTATTGGATCACCGACATGCAGTTCGATTTCACACCCGAACGCATCAGCGTAAACAACCAGTTCGATCCCCCGGCCGAAACGGTCGCGGGGCAGCCGTGCGCCGACGGCAGCGGAATAGCCGAGATCAAGTTGCTACGTTGGGACTTCGCCTTCCAGGCGTTGGCTGAGGGCAATGAGCGGCCTGACCCCGAGGTCATCACCGAAAACTTCGGTGAGGTCAGGTACGAGCACGACCGTGAAGTCTTCGTGTTCGCCTATGTCAGCGAAGACACCGACCTGGCCGATATTCCAATTCCGCCTCAAGACCGCTTCGACATACTCAACAATGTGAGTTCAGCGATCGACTACCAGCCCACCGAGCTGAACCCGGTCGACACTGGCGTCGATGATGAAGCAGATGCTGACAGCACAGACGCTGATGCCGGCAATGCGGACGCTGACGCCGACGAGTAGAGCGCAGCGGTGATCAGCCGGTCACCGCGTACACAGCATGTTCAGAGATCGAGCTGTTTGATGAGCCGCGTGCTCGAGTCTGCCTTGTTCGTGCTACCCACGCCGAACACCATCTCGATGCCATAGTTGGCGCAGACCGTGGTCTCGGGCACCTCGTCATTATTGCGGCGGTCGTCGCCACCGTTGCCGAAGACAAGACGGTGATTTGGGAACTGTTCGGCGATCTTCTCGAGCGACGCACAAACCGTGCCGTCGGTGTCGACGGCGATCATCGCGTGGTTGACCGCTCGCAGTGCCTGCACGATCCGCAGGCGATCTGCCTGGTCGATTACCACTCGACCCTTCTTGAGGGTTTGTTGGTGGTTGCTGTTGACGATCACGAACAGCTCGTCGCCAGCTGCGGCGCCGGCCTCGATCATGTCGAGATGGCCAACATGAATCGGGCCGAAGTAGCCGCTGAGGATCATGAGCGTCGGCTCGTCGGGTAACGCCCGGTCGTCTGCCGCCATCGCGAGCTTGTTGCTCGTCACCGAAAGAGATCATCGGCAGGATCGCGAACGAGGTCCTCGTGCACCGAAGACTCGCCAAACCACTCGGGTGGCCCGCCACGAATCACCGCGACCGGGATGCCCGTCGCCTTGCCCATGGCGAGTTCGGCGGCGCAGGCGAGTTCGTCGACGAGGGCAACCTCGGTGACCTGCATCTCGCGGCCGAGTGCGTCAGGGGTGCCTCGCAGGTCAAGGATTGCCTTGACGCCGGCACAGCCGATCGCCACGTCGGTCACGCCGCGACGCCACGGACGTCCGAACGTATCGCTGACGATGACCCCGACGTCGACGTCGTAGCGCCCACGGATCGCGTCTCGGATGCGGCGAGCCGACCGATCGCTGTCTTCGGGAAGCAGCGCTGCGGTGCCCCGGGCAACATTGGACAGGTCGATGCCGGCGTTTGCACACACGAAGCCGTGCTTGGTTTCGCTGATGATGAGTTCGCCTCGGCGCCGAAGGATGCGCACCGACTCTCGTTCGACGATCGGCTTGTGGCTGAGCGGGTCGTCGGGATCGATGTCGATCATCGCTCCTTCGGCCTTGGACACGATTTTTTGGGTGACCATGACGACGTCGTGGTCATGTAGTTCGACGGCGTCGCAGATCATGCCTGCGATGTCATCGCCTCGGCTGATTTCTGGCAACCCTTCGACGGGGAAGATTTCGAGGCGCATCAGAGACTCCTGGCAAGGTTGGGGGCGACGGCGCTGAGTGTGGTCGCTGCGAGCGCCGCCGTGATTTCTATCGAGGTCATCATCGTGTTCGTCACGTGGGGTGTCATATGTGCGGCGCTGACCGCCGGGGCTACATCGACATCGACGTCGTCGAGGATCAGATGTTGGGCTAGTGGTTGATAGATAGCGGCGATACCTGCGGCCGACACCTCGTGACCGAAGGCTCGCATCAGATCAGCGGCAGGGCCTTTGACCGCTCCGCCGCCGACGATGGGGGATATGGCCACGTTTCGGTCGCGGCGAGCCGTGACCGCTTCGCGAATACCCGGAATGGCGAGCACTGGATCGATCGAGACAAAGGGGTTGCTTGGAGCAATGACGACACAGTCGGCGTCGTTGATCGCCTGGAGCACCCCCGGTGCAGGTCGGGCAGTTTCATGGCCCGCGAATGCCACGCTGGTTACGACGTCGGCGTGTTGACGCTCGACGAAATAACGCTGGAAGTCGAGCG
>JBDNHG010000404.1:0-2502 GCA_041688925.1 Acidimicrobiales bacterium
CCAAAGACCGGGCGGGTCAACAGCAGAGCAACAACTGCGAACGATGCAAGCGCAGCCACGGTCTCACGGCGTCCCGAATGCGTGCGGACTTCGCGGATCGCCAATCGGCCGTTTGGGCCGGGCATAGTCAACCACAACAGGGTGTAGAGCGCTGGCACGATTGGCACCCATCCAGCGGCGTAGGCAGTGAACAACGCCGACCCGAGAAACGCCGCTCGGATGATGAACGGATCGATGTCGAGACGCAGCGCTATGCCGCCGGCAACACCTCCGAGATAACGGTCCTCGCGAGACCGACGTGGCAGCCGTTGTTTCGTTTCCTGCTGTGGCTCGGGTGTAGTGCCAGCATTGTCGGCACTGTCGCCAGAGGGATGGTCGCCGGAGGGATCGGTCGTAAGGTCGACGTTCATACTCATGACTCTGAACGACACGCCACCCGAATACCAGACGGGCAATCACGGGTTTCTTCGCGCCGTGTCTACGGGATTTCCCGGAGGTCGTGCCCCGGATGTCTTGGTGGGTGATTTGGCGCGACACTGGTGCAGTGACTGTGGTTGATCCGGCTGTTGCGCCGCAACGTTCCGTGATTTCGCGCCGTGCGGCGCGAACCGCGCAACTCGATTCGACCGAGCGCCTGGTTGGAGGGGTGGCAGGCTCGGTTGCCGACCGGTTGGGTGCATCGCCGCTCGTCGTGCGGGTGGCGTTCGCCATTCTCGGCCTGGCCGCAGGGCTGGGTGTTGCTGTCTATCTCATCCTGTGGTTTCTCGGCATCGATCAGGTGGCGCAACCGCCGCGTCACACGTTGCGCCACGACCTGGGAGTTGTGGCCATCACCGCGTCGGCTCTGGTCGTGGTCTTCACGCTGATTCCCTCAGTACCGCCGCAGGTGCTTGGTCCACTGGCCTTTGTTTCGTTTGCGCTGGCGTTGTCGGCCGGTCCGTCGATCGGCACCGATCTGCGTTCGGGGCGCGCATTTGGCCGCATGATTGTCGGCCTGGTGTTGATGCTTGGTGGTTTGGTGGCCGGCGCGGCCGCAATCGGCGATATCGGCCAGGTGTGGGTCATCGGCGCTGCAACCGCGGCGGTCGCCGTGGGTGTCGGGGTGGTTCTGGCGCCGTGGATTCGCCAGCTGGTCGACGGCGCGTCGGCTGATCGTGTCGAACGCATTCGGGCCGAGGAACGCGCCGACATAGCTGCGCACCTGCACGATTCGGTGCTGCAGACGCTGACGCTGATCCAGAACCGGGCCCATGAGCCGCAGATCACTTCCTCGTTGGCCCACCAGCAAGAGCGTGAGCTTCGTCGTTGGTTGTATCGGCTCTCGCCAACTGGTGAAATCGGTGACGGCGATGCCCACGCTGCCTCGCTGCGAACCCGACTGAGCGATATCGCTGCTGCGGTCGAGGATGACTATCTGGTGGTCATTGATCTGGTCTGTGTGGGTGACGTCGCAGTTGGTGCTGCGATGGCCACGTCGTTCGGAGCGCTGACAGGAGCTGTTCGTGAAGCGTTGGTCAATGCCGCCAAGTTCGCCGAAACGAAGCAGATTTCGCTGTACGTCGAGATCGATGAACACCGAGTCGCCGCGTTCATCAGAGACCGGGGCATCGGCTTCGACCCCGATGCCATAGCAAGTGATCGTCGAGGAATCGCCGATTCGATTCATGCACGTGTCGAACGGGTCGACGGTCACGCGGTCATTCGATCGACGGTGGGCGTAGGCACCGAAGTGCGTATTGAGGTTCCTCGATCATGACAGAAGCAGTTACTGAGCCGGCACGTCTGCGTGTCGTCGTCGTCGACGATCATGCACTCTTTCGCCAGGGGATAGCGGCGGCGATCAGTGCAGCCATCGACATCGTCGGCGAGGCCGAGGATGTTGACGCTGCGGTGGCGATGATCGTGAGCGAACGACCCGACGTTGTCTTGCTCGACGTGCACCTGCCGTCGGGCCTCGGTGGCGACGTGATCGCAGGCGTGGCGAAGCAGGACCCAAGCTGTCCGACCCGGTATCTCGGGTTGTCGGTGTCTGATGCTCCTGAAGACGTGCTTCGACTCGTCCGGGCCGGCGCCCGAGGTTATGTGGTGAAACGAATCGACGGTCCCGAGCTGGTGAGTGCGCTCATGCAGGTCGCCGAGGGCAATGCGGTGTTCTCACCCAAGCTTGCGGGTTTCGTGCTCGATGCCTTTGCCACTGCACCAATTGGTGTCCCGGCCGCTGGCAGCACCGCTGAGCCCCAGCCTGTCGAGGCAGCCGAGGTTGACTTGCTCACCCCTCGTGAGCGAGAAGTGATGCAGCACCTGGCCCGGGGCTACACCTATAAAGAAATCGGGCTCGAGCTCCACATCTCAGCGCGCACCGTCGAAACTCACGCGTCAGCGGTGCTGCGAAAGTTGCAGTTGTCGAATCGTCACGAGCTCACCCACTGGGCAGCCCGCAACCGCATCGTCTGATCGGCAGCGAATTGTCCATGCGCCTGGCGCATGGACAATTCGGGTGGA
>JBDNHG010000405.1:0-6346 GCA_041688925.1 Acidimicrobiales bacterium
CGGAAGCCGCCATCGATCATGCGCATTCGTTTCGCCGCGCCCACCATGACGCCGAGACCGGTGCTGTCGATGAAGTCGACTCGGTCGAGATCGATCACGAGGCCAGCGGGTTTGCGCGCGGTAACAGTTTGCACATGCTGTCGCAGCCGCGGCGCAGTCGCCATGTCGATCTCACCGGTGACTCGCATCACAGACCATCGCCCATATTCGGCGACCTCAAAGGTGGGCTCGATCACAAGAGTTCAGACTAGTTGGGTTCGAGAGCCGACGAGCGGCGCCCGCTGTCAAATTCCAAGTCGACGCAAAAGCGGGTCGATTGCAGGCTGCGAGCTACGAGAATCGAGTAGATACAGATAACGTCATGCCCCGATGCAGGAGACCAAGTTCAGCGACCTGACATTCATTGGTGGCGAAACTGTCCTGGCCCGTTTTTTTGCGCGACCGTTCAAGCGCTTCCAGGCCATCGAGGCCGCAGGTGGGCTGATGTTGCTCGCGGCCACGGCCGCCGCTCTGATCTGGGTGAACTCGCCGTGGGGCGACAGCTACGACGCATTCTGGAGCGCTCCCGTCAATTTTTCGGTCAACGGCATCGAGGTGTTCGACGGCCACTCATTGACCGACTTCGTGAACGACTCACTGATGGCAGTGTTCTTCTTCGTCGTTGGCATCGAGATAAAACGCGAACTGGTCGATGGCCAGCTACAGAACATCAAGGACGCGGCGCTTCCGGCCTTTGCCGCGCTCGGCGGCATGATTGTGCCCGCGGTGCTGTTCTTCGTGATCAACGCGGGCACGCCGGCTCAGCATGGCTGGGGTATCCCCATGGCGACCGATATCGCATTCGCCGTCGGCATTGTTTCGTTGCTGGGCAACCGCATCCCGCGCCAGCTGAAAGTGTTCTTGTTGTCGTTGGCGATCGTCGACGACATAGGCGCCATCATCGTCATCGCGCTGTTCTATTCGGCCGGCATCAGCTTTGGCTGGCTTTTGGCGACTGTGCTGCTGCTGGCCCTCGTGTGTGGCTTGCGCTACATGCGGGTGTGGTGGATCCCGGTCTATGTCCTGCTGGGCGCAATCATCTGGTGGACAACATTCCGTTCGGGTATCCACGCCACGATCGCCGGTGTGGCGCTGGGCTTGTTGACACCGGCCAAACCGTTGCAGAACGAGGATGAAACCCGGGCGATTGGGCGCTGGTTGCGCGACAAACCCGAAGTGTTTCCGATTGACGTTCGTTACGCCTCGTTTCATATCCGAGAATCGATATCGGTGGCCGAGCGGCTGCAGATGGTGCTGCATCCCATCTCGAGCTTTGCGATCATCCCCATATTTGCGTTGGCAAATGCGGGCGTACGAATCAACGGAAGCATCATCTCGGCGGCGCTGCAGTCACGAGTGACGTGGGGCATCATCATCGGCCTGGTCGTCGGCAAAACCATCGGCGTCACCGTCTTCAGCCTGATCGCCACCAAGCTCGGTTTCGCCAAACGACCCAAGTCGATGTCGCTGCGCAATCTGGTCGGCCTGGCGATGATCGCCGGCATTGGATTCACAGTGTCGCTCTTCGTCAGCAGTCTGGCGTTCACCGGAGTCGGCCACGGCGACGAGGTTGCCGGCGGCGCTGAAGCGGCCGCGATCGTGGCCGACGCACCGGGTGAGCTGGCGTTCACCGAAGCAGGCGATGACCACGACGACTCGTCGGGCAAGTCTGTCGAGGCCAAAGCAACCGAGAACAACGCCAAAATCGGCATCCTGTTCGCCTCCATCATCGCGTCAACCGGCGGCCTACTCATCCTGTCGGGCGGCGGCGACAAGTCTGACGGGTAGCCCGCCTTTTTCGCAGGGCGAAAAACGCTGCGTGAGCTGAGTAGTCCATCTTCCTGTAGCGCAGGTCACAGGTCCGGGGTGTAACGCTGTGGGCCTAACACCTTCTTGGTGGTATGGGAAAAAGGAACACACCTCCAAACGTCACTGCACCGCTCAAAGGTTTCTCCTTTGGCGCCGAGCGGGGATACACCGCAACCGACGATTTGTGGCAGTTCACAGCTACCGACGATCTTGCACGGGTCAAGTCGTTCACCGCCACCGACGATCTCGCCTGATGGCGTTCACCCAAGCCGATCTGCAATCTGCCGCCGTCAAACTGGCGACACTCGACTTCACCGCTGCCGAGCTCGAAGCAATCGCCACCACCATTCGCGGCCACGGCAGCGCAATCGGCGACGATGATGTCGCTGGTTTCGCCGTATTCGAACCAAACGGCGAGCGGGTGTGGGCCAAGGGTTTCATCCCTGCGGTCGCTGGATTCATGCGCCAGCCCGGCAAAGGCTTCACCGCAACCGACGACCTTGCCAACATCGTTTCGATGGACGAGGGCAAGTCCCGCTAGTTCAGGTGACGGACCGCCGGTGGACAAGTCCACGGGCGACAACCAATGGGTTTGCTGCGTCGTGTTGCTGTCTGCCCGGGCAACCGGAATGACGGCTGCGACGCGCGTCACCCGCCTTCGTGTGTTCCGCGCTGAAACTCCGCGCTGAAACTCCGCGCTGAAACGCTGTCCGCTCTGAGCCGCTCCCGCGTTGCTCGGCCCGATCGCCTGAGCGGGTTTAGATCTCGCCCTTGCTGGCGCCACCGTTAACGACGTTGCCGGCTTGCGGGGCGATGAAGGCATTTCCGGCAGCGGGGAGCCGAAGCTGGCGATCTTGTGGGGGGCGAGTTCGCTCACGCTTGATGGCCAGGGCTTGAATTGGCCAAAGCCGGAGACCTCTCCGGGGTCGTCCTCGATCAGTTGGGCAAACATTGCCTGTTTCTGTCTCGCTCAGGCCTGCGCAAACGCGTCGATCTTGTTCAGAAACACGTCAATTTCGTCGCTCATGTTGCTCTAGACGTGTGAGGAATCAGAGCGTTACAGCACGGAGCCGCAGCGAGGAAATTGGACCGTGTGACAAGGGGCGAGTGCAAATTGGGTCGCGGAGCTGCTTACCCTTGCCATCAATGGGACATGCACTCGTGATAGTCGAGAGCCCGGTAAAGGCTCGCAAGATCGGTGAATACTTGGGCGACGGTTATGTCGTCGAGTCGTCGATTGGCCATATCCGTGACTTGCCGCGTGGCGCCGCGGATGTTCCCAAGGCGTACAAGGGCGAGAAGTGGGCTCGACTCGGTATCGATGTCGACAACGACTTCAAGCCGCTCTACGTAATCTCGAGCGACAAGAAAGAGCAGATCAAGAAGCTCAAGGCGTTGATGAAAGATGCAGACACTCTGTATCTAGCGACAGATAAGGATCGCGAGGGTGAAGCCATTGCCTGGCACCTGCTCGAAGTGCTCTCGCCGCCTCCGAACGTCACGGTCCATCGCATGGTGTTCACCGAGATCACCGAAAAGGCGATTCACGAAGCGCTCAATGATCCTCGCGAACTCGACCGCAAGATGGTCGATGCCCAAGAAGCGCGTCGCATGCTCGACCGGCTCTATGGCTACGAGGTTTCGCCGGTTCTGTGGAAGAAGGTCATGCCGAAGTTGTCGGCCGGCCGTGTTCAGTCCGTCGCTACTCGCATTGTCGTGCAACGTGAACGTGAGCGCATGGCGTTCGTTGCTGCGTCGTATTGGGATCTCGAAGCCCAGTTCGCTCTGAACCGCGCAGCAGCCGAAGGCGAACCGTCCGAGTTCACTGCGAAACTGCTCGAGGTTGGTGGCGAACGAGTCGCCCAAGGACGCGACTTCGACCAGGACGGCACGCTCAAAAACAATGTTGTCATCATCGACCAGGCCCGCGCCGAAGCACTGGTGACCGAGTTGACCGATCAACCGGCCGAGGTGAAGTCGGTCGAGGCCAAGCCGTATCGTCGTCGTCCGGCTGCGCCGTTCATCACTTCGACGTTGCAGCAGGAAGCGAGCCGCAAGCTCAACCTGTCGTCGGCGATGGCGATGCGAGCCGCCCAAGGTCTGTATGAAAAGGGCCTTATTACCTACATGCGTACCGATAGCACCACGCTGTCGGCCGACGCACTCGATGCAGCTCGCAAGGTGATCACCGAGAAATATGGCAAAGAGTTTTGCCCTCCCGAAGTGCGCACATACAACAAGAAGACCAAGGGCGCGCAAGAGGCGCACGAAGCCATCCGCCCCGCAGGTTCGTCGTTCCGCACGCCCGAAAGCGTCTACCAAGAGTGCGTGAAGAGCGAGGCGCAGGTCTACGAACTGATCTGGCAGCGCACGGTCGCCTCGCAGATGACCGATGCCACGGGTGAGACCGTGAAGGTACGGGTTGGCGTCACGTCGACCGCCGGCACCGCCACCACGTTCTCGGCCAGCGGAACCGTCATCAGCCACCAAGGTTTCCGCATGGTCTACATCGACGGCGACGTCGACGAGGACGACGCGGGCACCGCAGCATTGCCACAGGTGGCCCAAGGTGACGACCTCACCGCAAGCGAACTCGAAGCCAACGGCCATGAGACGCAGCCTCCGTCGCGCTACACCGAGGCATCACTGGTCAAGAAGCTCGAAGAACTAGGTGTTGGTCGCCCGTCGACCTACGCCGCGATCATGGGCACGATCGAAGACCGCGGCTATGTCTGGAAGAAGGGTTCGGCCCTCGTGCCAAGCTTCACCGCATTCAGCGTGGTGAATCTGCTCGAAGGCCACTTCCCCGATCTCGTCGACTACGACTTCACCGCTCAGATGGAAGTTGACCTCGACGACATCGCCGAGGGAATTGGCGAGGCCATCCCGTGGCTGCGCAAGTTCTATTTCGGCGATCAGGATGACACCGGCCTGAAGGAAAAGGTCGACAACCGCCTGGGCGAAATCGACGCACGTGCAGTAAACAGCATTCCGATCGGTGTCGATGCGAACGGTCAGATGGTCGTCGCTCGTGTCGGTCGTTATGGCCCGTATGTGCAACGCGGTGACGACGAGCGGGCTTCGATTCCCGACGACATCGCACCTGATGAACTCACGATCGAACGAGCGATCGAATACATCGAGGCGCCGAGCGGCGACCGTGAACTGGGCGACGACCCGGTGAGCGGCATGGCTGTGTTTGTCAAGAACGGCCGGTTCGGTCCGTATGTGCAGCTTGGCGAGATCGACGACGATCCCGACGGCAAACCCAAACGTGCCTCGGTGTTCAAGACCATGGACCCGGCCGAGATCGATCTCGACACGGCGCTCAAGCTGCTCGAACTTCCCCGCACGATCGGGCAACATCCCGAAGACGGCACCACGATCATGGTGCACAACGGCAAGTTTGGTCCCTACCTCACCAAAGAATCAGCCGAAGAAGGCAAGAAGGCCGAGACCCGCAACGTCCCGACCGAAGAAGCACTGCTGACCATCACCATGGACGAGTGTTTGGCGCTGCTCAAAGAGCCAAAGCGTCGTGGTCGGGCCGAACCCAAGCCTCCTCTCGCCGAGCTGGGCATCGACACGTTCAGCGGCATGGCGATGGTCATCAAGGACGGCCGTTTCGGTCCGTACATCACCGATGGCGAAGCCAACGCATCGCTGCGCAAGGGTGACACGATCGAAGAGATAACCGACGAGCGCGCCAGCGAACTGCTGATGATGCGTCGTGAGCGTTCGGGCAAGATCGTCATGGAAGACGGCAAGCAGGTCTGGATTCCTGACAAGAAGGCCAAGAAGGCTGCCAAGAAGAAGGCACCGGCCAAGAAGAAAGCTGCCGCCAAGAAAAAGGCACCGGCCAAGAAGAAAGCCGCCGCGAAAAAGAAGGCGACAACCTAGTTGGCAGACTCAGATCCGATCAGCAAGCGCACGCTTGCCGGGCGCATCGTCGCTGGCGTGTGGGCGTTGAACTTCCTTCTGCTCACCACCGAGACGGCGACGTTCAGTGGCCAAAGCCAGCTCAGCTTCGCGCTGGCAATCGCAGCCATGGGGCTGTTACTCAAGCGCTGACCCACGAGTGCGTATGTCCTCCAACCCCGTATGCACTGAGCGGCCATTGCGAGGCCCGCCGGTACGGTTGGCTTGATGGAGGCGGCGCCACCACCACAAGAACGTGATGACGACGAGTCGTCGGCCTCGTCGGCAGGAACAGCCTTCTTCGGCGGATGGGCTGCGCTGCGCAACCTGATCTGGGGGACATCGCAGTTTTTCCGTTTATGGATGGCGCAGCTGGTCACTTCGACCGGCGAGTGGGTCTTCTTCCTGGCGGTGTCGATCAAGGCAGCCGAGGTGGGTCCGGGCACGCCCGAAGGCGCCGTTGCGCTGGTGTTGTTGGCGCGTCTCGGACCTGGATTCTTCTTTGGTCAGCTCGCTGGCGTGTTGGCCGATCGTTGGGACCGCCGCAAGCTGATGGTGATCTGCGATTTTGCGCGCGCCG
>JBDNHG010000406.1:0-6828 GCA_041688925.1 Acidimicrobiales bacterium
ACGTCCTTGATGCGGTCTGAGATGTAGAAATAGTGCTCGGAATCTCGGTAGCCGACGTCGCCGGTGCGGAACCAACCGCCCGGAGCAAACGCTTGAGCGGTCGCGTCGGAATCGCCCCAGTACGCGGTGAACACATTGGCACCGCGCAGCCATAACTCGCCCGGCTCAAGGTCATCGACGTCGTGACCCGCAGCATTGACGACCCGCACTTCGGTGTGCGCCAAGGCCCGACCGCACGAGCCGATTCGCCCATCGGCTTCGTCGTAGCGCAGGCCGACCGCTGTGGGGCCGGTTTCGGTTGTGCCATACACCTGGCTGACAGGAATGCCCCGGTCGAAGAAGGGACGCATGAGCTCGGCAGGCACCACCGACGAACCTGAATTGATGCCTCGTAGCGATGACAAATCGGTCGCAACAAAGTGTGGTTGCGCCGCGACCGCAGCGAGCATGGCCGGCACGAGAATCGTCTGGGTGATGCGGTGCTGCTCGACCAGGTCGAGGAACTCACCCGGGTCGAACCTGCGTTGCAGCACGACCTCGCCTCCGACCATCAGCGTCGGGATCGTCTGGATGTTCAGGCCGCCGACGTGAAAGGTCGGCAGCGGCGCAATGATGCGATCGTCGGCGCCAAGCCCTTGCTGGTCGATGCCGTTCAGCGCGGTGAAGAGCAGTGCGTCCTGGCTCAGCATCGCCCCTTTGGCCTGGCCCGTGGTGCCCGACGTGTACACCATCAGCAGCGTTGCCTCGGGCCCAGAGCCGTGATCGTCGACGACCAAGCTCTGGTCGACAAATGGCTCGACGTCGAGATCACGGGTCGGCTGCCCCGGCGCGGCCTGCGAGATGAGTGCGCCAAACGAGTCGGTGGTCAAGACGATCGCGGGGCGACAATCATTGATCTGGACAGCAATCTCGCTCGTCGTCAGTCGATTGTTGAAAGGCACGAGGATCGCGCCAAGGCGAGAACATGCCAACAGCAGCTCAAAGACCTCGAGCCGGTTCAAACCACAGAAACCAACCCGGTCGCCGGGCTCAACGCCGGCAACGATCAAACCCTTGCACGCGACTTCGACTCGGTGGTGCAGATCGGCGTAGGAGATGGCCTCGCCCTCGAATCGGAAGGCAATGCGATCACCCGCAGACCAGGCTGCTATCGACTCGGCGATGGTCATCTTTTCAGCCACAGGTCAGGGGGCCATACGTCACGCCACGATCTTAGGTGTCCCGCACGTCTAGCAGGGTGCGTCGTTTCGGCGCCCCACATCGCGTGGCGTCGTATAGTCGACGTTCGATGGCATACGACCACCGAAACCGACGTCCGATGCAGCGGCGCACTGCCGTGTGGCCCGCGCCCGATGAGCTTGTCGAGCTGATGGGTGATGTTTCGGGCAACGAGTTGAATGGTTGGGGCGAGACCGAAGATCGGCAGCCAACGCTCGTGATGTGGGCGAACCCAGCCAAGATTGCCCATGGGCCGGTGCAGGTGCGCATGACCGAAGAGTTCGTGGCTCATCGCGAACTTCGCTCGGTGCTGCGACTGGACGATCGTCATACGCCCGCGCCGATCTCATCCGAGCGCACCGTGCGTTCGCCCGCCGATTGGGTGCACGAGCTGACCGACTTCGCCACCAGTGATCTGGGCCACAACGTCGAACTTGTCGCCGTGACCAAACCTCGCACCGAATGGTTCTTCGAGGGGCGCACGAGTGAGATGCCGTGGATCATCCTGCTCGCAATCGCCATGGATCATGCAGAGCTCGCAACCGCCCCCGAACACACCTCGGCCATCGAGGTGCATCGGCAATACAACCGTGGCACGGCTGCCGCCAGAGCGCTCGCCGACTGGATTCGCATGCAAGGATTCGGCGCCGCAGCGGGCGGCCTCAACGCATCGAAATCTGGTTTCTCAACATCGACGGCGCGATCTACATCACGGGTACTCCGGGGCCACGCGACTGGTTTGCGAACCTTAGAACTAATCCGCACATGCTGTTTCATCTCAAGGAGTCGACCAGTGCAGACCTGGCGGCGGTGGCCACTGCCGTAACCGAACTCGAAGCGCGTACGAGCGTCTTCACCGCACCCAGCGCTTCGTGGTATCGACAACAAGGCGTCAGCCTGCAATCGCTACTTGAGGATGCACCATTGGTACGCATCGAGTTTCAGACCAAGAGTCGGAGCGCTGACGACTCAGCGTGAGTCAGCTGGCGCTGCGTTCGGCCGCTGCAACCGTGTTGGACAACAGCAAGGCACGCGTCATTGGCCCGACGCCGCCGATGCGAGGCGAGAGCCATCCGGCAACTTCCTCGACGGCATCATCGACATCGCTGACGAGTTTGGGACCTTCGAAGCTCACACCAGCCGCAACCACGGCTGCACCCGGCTTGACCATGTCGGCCGTGATAATGCCGGGGGCGCCCGCGGCAGCGATCAGAATGTCGGCTTGACGGGTGTAGTAGCCGATGTCGTCGACGCCGGTGTGCACGACGGTGACCGCTGCGTTGGCCATGTCTCGCTTGAGCGCCATCAGGTTGGCGAGTGGTCGACCAATGGTCAGACCTCGCCCGACGATGACGACGTGTTTGCCTTTGATGGGCACGTCGTAGTGTTTGAGCAACAGCTGGATGCCGGCCGGAGTACAGGCCACCGGAGCGTCGATGCCCTGCACCAGCTTGCCCAGATTGACCGGATGAAGGCCGTCCGCGTCCTTGGCAGGAAGCACTCGAATCAATGCAGCTTCGTAGTCGAGCCCAGCCGGAAACGGATGCTGGATGATGTAGGCGTCGACCGACGGGTCGGCATTGAAGTCGTCGACTACCGCATCGATTTCGTACTGCCTCGCAGTGGCCGGAAGGCGCGCGTCGCGAGAACTCATGCCGAGCTGTTCGCAGTCGCGATGTTTCATGGCGACATAGTTCGCTGACGGGCCGTCGTCGCCCACGAGCAGCGTGCCGAGACCCGGCGTTATACCACGATCGGCAAGCGCTTCGATTCGAGTTCGCAGGTCGTTCTTGATCTCGGCGGCGACAAGTTCGCCGTCGAGTTTGATCGCGGTCATTAGCTTTTCTCCAGGAAGTCGCCTCGCGCAGAATGCGCAGTGAAAACGTAGCCCACCTGGCGGTGGGCGACGTGGCTAGAACCATGATAATTGCACGTCGACAACACGCAACGCGTGTCAGCGGAAGCTGTCTGGGTGGTTCAGCTCAGCCCTCGGCGTGGGCGTCGCTACCCACCATCGCTGATACCGCTGCGGGCGGCTCAATGCCGGCTGCAAGGTCGCCAGACGCCAAGGGTTCACCCCAGATCGAGGTAAGTGGCACGACGCCGGCCCAGTGTGGACCAGTAACGTCGTCGTCATCATCGATGGGATCGCCGCCGCGGACTTTGGCGGATGATTCATCAAGTGGCACCGACAGAACCAACGTCTGTTTGTAGTCGGCCTCGCTTGGTGGACGGGCGGTGTCCCAGATCGGGGCGATGTGATCGTTGATGATCTTGAGCGCCGCCTGTTGTTCGTCTCGCGCTTCGATCGCCGTGGCCACACCTCGAACGACGACAGAGCGATAGTTCATCGAGTTGTGTAGTGGGCTGCGAGCCACGACCAAGCCGTCGACGATCGTCACCGTGATGCAGACATCTACTTCTCGGCCGCCCCGCAGCATCGCATTGGCGATCGAACCATGAATCAGGATTTCGTCGCCACGTATGCCATAGGCCATCGGCAGCACAATCGGGCCGTCGTCGGTCGATACGCCCACATGGGCGATGATTCCGGCTGCAAGCAGCGACCGGATCTCATCGGGCCCGTAGACGGCTCGATTGGCGCCTCGCTTGAGCGTGGTGCGTTTCGAAGCAGGTTGCGGGTCGGTCATCAGGGTGTCCTTCTGTAGCGCCGAAGTTTGCGGCGGCAGGGTCGCGCAAAGCCATGTGCTAGAAGTACGTACTAGTACATAGTTCACTATTTGCTGATACATTATGCGTCATGGCTGCGGTAACAGCAAGACAGATTCGGGCCGACCTCGAGTCGCAGATTGCCAGCGGCGCGTTGCAGCCCGGCGACCGGCTTCCCTCGGTTCGCGGTCTGGCCGCCGACTTGCAGGTTGCACCGGCCACAGTTGGCGCCGCCTATCGAGACCTGCGGCTACGGGGCATGGTGACCGGTCGAGGTCGCCAAGGCACACGGGTCGCTCCTGCACGGCGAGTCGAAGCAGGGTTTGAACCCGACGTGCCGACTGGTCTGATCGACGCGATGCAAGGGTCACCCGATCCACACCATCTGCCTGCGCTTGGGCCAGCTCTCGAGTTCGCAGCATCGCTCCCCCAGCCGAAATATGGCAGTTCCCTGATCGAACCACGGCTGGGGCACGCCGCCCGCGATCTGTTCGCTGTCGACGGCATCGATAGCAATAATCTGACAGTTACGTCTGGGGCCATGGATGCCGTCGAACGGGTACTCAGCGCCCTCGATCTGCGCATTGGTGATCGTGTCGGCGTCGAAGACCCGGGGCACATTCCCGTGCATCAGATTGCTCGCAGTAGCGGGCTCGAGCTGGTGCCGCTGCCCGTCGACGAACAAGGCATCACCAGCGACGGGCTCGCCGACGCACTGGCAGGGGGGCTTTCGGCGGTGATCGTGACGCCTCGCGCTCAGAATCCGACCGGAGCTGCCTTCAGCCGTGCACGAGTCGAGTCGCTGTCAGCATTGCTCGCGGAACACCCGGCAACAGCGGTCATCCAAGACGACCACGCAGGACTGATCTCGGGTGCCGAGTACTTCCCGATCACGGCTCCGGGTCCACGGTGGGCAACCATGCGATCGCTTGGCAAGTCGTTCGGACCCGACGTTCGCGTCGCTCTCGTCGTGGGCGACTCACAGACCATGCACCGGGTCTCTACCAGCCTGAGCAACGGACCCGGATGGGTCAGTTTCATCCTCCAGCGGGTCGCTGCATACCTTCTCGAAGACGCCGCCACGATGCAGCTGTTGCAGGCAACAACTGCCAGCTACGAGCGTCGACGCCAGCTGCTAATCACGATGCTTGCCGACAACGGCGTGGCCTCCAGTGGCCCCTCAGGGCTCAACGTGTGGATTCCAACATCGCACGAGCAGGCCGCGATCGACGCGGCCCGTCGAGCGGGCTACGCCATCCGGTCGGGCACGCCGTACCAGCTGACCACCGACCCTGCGGTGCGGGTCACGATCAGCAATCTGTCAGATGCCGACATCGGCACGGTCGCAGCGGCCATTGGTGCAGCTCATCAGGCGACGCCCGTCGGGGCACCGATGTAGCCACCTTCCTGAATGCGCTCGATCAATGGCCCTATTGGGCGACGGGACAGTCGTTGTCTGCGAACTCGGGCACTGCCTGTTCGAGCACGACAATGCCGACCTGGGCGTCGACACAGCTATTGCCCGTGAGCTGGGCGACAGATTCACCTTGCAAGAGGAATGCGGCCACAGAGACGTTCTCGACGCTGTTGTCAACCAACATCGGGCTTGCGCTACCACTCAGCTGGAAGCCGAGTTGCTGGTTGATGCTCAGGTTGTCCTCGGCGGTACCCGATGCCTCGACCCCGTAGAGGATGCCGACGCCGCCCACGCCCGCACCGTCGACCCGATTCGACGTGAGCGTCGGTGCTGCGGCATCGCTCACCTGGATACCGATAACAAAGCCGAACACTTCATTATCCGACGCCGTCCCCCCAGCATCTTCTGCGAAGAGCAGCCCCGCACCAGAGCTCGAGAGCGCCTCGTCATCAGCGGCCTCGTCTGCTTCGCCATCAGCGGCCTCGGCGTTGGCATCTGTGTCGTCAGTCGCCGTGTCTGTATCGGCCTCTACGTCTGCTTCGCCAGCGGTGGCGCCGGTGTCGGTCGTGTCGTCTGGATCGCTTAACGCACCAGCGACCGCTGCGAACAGTGCGTTGTCTTCGATTGTTGGTTCGGCCATGTCGGCGATGCGAATGCCAACAACGCCAGCGTCAAGGATTGTGTTGCCTCGCACTTCACCGCCGCTCTCGCCTTCGAACGAGATCGCGCCTGCCCTCGACTTTTGCAGCGTGTTGTCCTCGATGATCGGTTCTGCCGAGCCACTGACACCGATGCCGAAGCTTTGACCGTTGAGCGTGTTGTTGCTGACCGTCGGGCGACTCTCTTCGGTGATGAGCAACCCGGTATCGCCACCCTCGATCATGTTGTCATCGATCAGGGGTTCTGCCTGCCCGCTGGTCTGGATGCCGATCTGCACCGGCTCATCGAGGATGTTGCCTTTCACCACAGTCATGCCGGTGCCGCCCAGGATCAGGCCGGCGTCGGTCACCCCCACAAACCTGTTTGATTCAATGGTGGCTCCTGCATCGTCGCTCACTTCGATGCCGACCTGCTGGCCGGTGAAGGTCGACCCAATGAGCTGACCAACTGCTTCCTGGCGGAATACCGCTCCGACCAGACCGCCCTCGATCGTCATCTCGGTGTGTACCGGTGCGGCCGATGCTTCGACGACAAGTCCGGCGCCGTCGGCAGGAGCGATCGTGTTCGAGGTGAACTCGCCACGTGAATCTTCTCCATGAAGCAGCCCGGCGATCTCCGTCTCGTTTACTTCATTGTCGAACATGGTCGGCGCGGCCGTGCCGCCCACCAGGACGCCGATATCGCCCCCCACGAACATGTTCTCAGACACGATCGCATGCGAAGATCCGCGTAACGACAGCGACACAGCATGCGCGCCGAACGTGTTTCGTTGGATCGTCGGGGCGGCGGAGCCCTGCACATCGACCCCCACGATGTCGACGCCGTCGAACTGGTTGTCGACCAGTACTGGCGCAGCGTCAACT
>JBDNHG010000407.1:0-7758 GCA_041688925.1 Acidimicrobiales bacterium
GGTCTGTGTGTGAGTGCACGTTGCCATCGCTGTGCAGACCCAGCAAATGCAGGGTGCCTTCACGACCGTGATGAAGTAGCTCGTGCCAGACTGGTGACTCCCAGATGTCGCCGCTATCGATTGCTCGGTTCACGAGCTTGGCTCCTTGCGCAAAAATGCGGCCGGCGCCGATGGCGTTGTGGCCGACCTCACTGTTGCCCATGTCGTCGTCAGACGGAAGACCGACTGCGGTGCCATGAGCTGCGATCGACTCAAACAATCGCGAGGCGACCAGGCGATCGATGGTGGGCGTGGACGCCTTGGTCACTGCGTTGGCTGGTCCCTCGGGGGCACACCCAACACCATCGGCAACGACGACCACAACGGGGCCGGCGGGCTTGGTGAGTTGGGCATGGGCAGCGAGCGAAAGTGCCATGCCCTAAGGGTAAAGACTTCGCCGGTCGACCGAACGCATTGTTGGCGGCGGTCCCAGCATCCTGGAGTACCCGACTACTCTTCGGCTCGTGGCGCGAGCGGATAACACCTCTCAATCAACTCTTACCGTCGATTTTGCCGGCGAAACTCATGTGCTCGCGCCCGACGAGCAATTGACGTTCGGCCGAGGCAACGACCTCGAGATCGACAGCAATCCTCAGCTGCATCGCCAGTTTGGCCGGATCTTCTTTCGCGATGGCAACTGGTGGTTGCGCAACAACGGCAGCCGGTTGCCCTTGACCGTGCGCGATGGGGCGTCGCGTTCAAGTGCAACCCTGACATCAGGCCGCGAGATCTCGCTCAGCTTCGACTCGGCGATCATTGCGTTCGAGGCGGGCGCAACCAATTATGAGGTCGACGTCGTGATCGGCGGCAACGACTGCTGGCGGTGGCGCTGGCCGAGTCGATACTGCGTGAACCCCACAAACCATTGATGCTGCCGACCAACAAGTCGGTCGCACACCGTTTCGGCTGGTCGATGACCACCTTCAATCGCAAACTCGACCGTATGTGCAAGAAGTTCGCCCGCTCGGGCGTCAGTGGTCTTGTCGGCGGACCCGGAGGTCTGGCGTCAGACCGGCGCACTCGGCTCGTCGAACACCTGGTCTCGTCGGGGGCGATCACCCTCGCCGATCTCGACCTGCTCGAGGAAAACGGCATTCAGTAGCCGGCAGGGCGGCCTATCAGCTCGTGGCTCAACCCGCCTGTCGGTTGGTATTGCGGTTGTGGTTGCCACGATTGGACCGGCAACATGATTCCTGTTCTCGACGACGACTCGACATCGGGCCAGGCACGGGTATTGACCGACCAGCCGGGTCCGCAGAACCTGGTTGTCATCGATTGGTCGGCATCGACCAACCAAGGAAGCCAGCGGGTACGAAACGAAGACAACTGGGGTCAGCTTGGTCCTATCTTCGTTGTCGCCGATGGCATGGGTGGGCTCGAAGCAGGCGACACGGCTTCGCTGGTCGCTTCTCGTTCACTGGTCTCTGAATGGTTTGGCGGACGTGAAACCAACCCAGTGCAGATCGCCCGCAACGTGAATCAGCACGTGCGTCAGGCCATGGGACACACCGACAATGGCGGCACCACGCTCTCGGCGCTGCGCATCGCTCATGATCAGGCAACAATTGTGCACGTCGGCGACTCGCGGGTGTATCGGGTCCGCGCTGGTCAGGCCGAGTTGTTGACCCGTGACCACAACTTGCGCACCGAACTGTTGGCTGCCGGCATCGAGCCGAAGTCATCGCAAAAGTTCGGTCCGTTGCGAGCACTGACCAGCTATCTCGGCATGGCGAACGAAGAGCTACAAATCGATGTTCGGTCGGTCGCGTTGCGCAATGGCGACATGTTGGTTTTGTGCACCGATGGGGTTTTCAACGGACAGAACCACCGCGAGCTTCTCGACGTGGTTCGTCGGGGCGCCCGAGGTGGTACCCAATCGGTCGCTCTAGGATTGACCGAAGGGACACGACCTGACGACGCCACGGCTGTTGTTCTGAAGATTGGAACCGCCGACAGGCAGCAAGGGACCGACAGACAGCAAGGGACACTGTCATGACAGACGCATCGAATCAGATCAGAGTCACTGTGGCTCCCGGAGCCGGACGTATTGCTCGCCGCGAGGCGGCGCTGCTCTTCGACCCGTCCGGCGACAATGCTGAACTCGTTGCCAGTTTCGACGCCGCCTTGACCGATGTCGAAGCCATCACTGCGGTCAAGCAACATCTCATCGACGCCGAGTTCCAGAGCGCTCCGGTCGTCGTGATCGACTGGCGAACCAGTGGCCTTGGTCTCGTTGTCTTCGGCGATGTTGCCGTGCGCAGTTCGACGTTGGCAGCACCGATGATCAGCGGCGCCGGATCGGGCACCTGGATCGAGCGCCAACTCGGCGATCTCGAGTTTGGTGACGCAACCGAGGCCCAGGTGTGGTGTGGCGACGAGGCCGACGACGCCACTGACCTGCGACTCGGGATCGTTCGTGGCGGCGGCGTGCAGGTATTGTTCGTTCGCGATGCCGAACCGCCTGGCGCTGAGATCCCGCCTCCTGAGCCCGAACACCGCAATCCTCGCCCGCCGGCACTAATCGCCGAATCAGAACCCGCTGTACTTGCAGCGAAACCTGCGACGGATCTTTCCGCCACAACACCGCTGCTCACAACAACACCCGCTTCGACGCCCGATTGGCCCTTCGCTCCTGTGCCGGCCATGGCTTCTACCAGCAACGGCAACGGCACGAACGGCGTGACTGGCGGGGCGACCCCCGATCGGGCCGTCGAGCCCGGCTTCGTCGCCAAACCGAATCGACTCATGCCCGTCGATACCGATCGTGCAGCCGTGCCCAGCGGTTCAGTGGCTACTGCGGCAGATCCGTTCACCGACTCGGCCCACAACAGTTTCGAGGATCACGTCACCGAACCCGCCGGAAGCATCGACGGACTCGACGAGATCCGAGGTGTCACGACTGGCTTGGTCGAGGCATTGTTGTGCGCCAACGGGCACAGCAATCCGCCGCAACATTTGATCTGTCGATTGTGTGCAGTCGAGATCGATCCTGACTCAGTGGTCGATCTGATCGCACAGCCAAGCGTCGGGCACTTACGATTTGCAGATGGCACCGTCGTCGAGGTCGATGGGCCTCGCGTCATCGGTCGCAAGCCGGTGTCCACCGATGGCGCGTGCCATCCGGTTGTCATCGATCATGCTGAGGTGTCACGCACTCATGTGCAGCTTGCGGTCGAGGGTTGGGCTGTTCTCGTCACTGACCTCGGATCACGCAATGGCACCTGGGTGATTCCGCCGAGTGATCCAACACCGATCAAGCTCGGTGCCGATGTGCCCTATCTTCTCGAGCACGGCACCACCGTGCATCTTGGAGGACCCGAGGCGAGCTTCACCTACGACTGAAGGCTCGTGAACGATCCGGCAATCGGCGTTTATGAGATCGTGCTCGAAGAGACGAGCACGTCGAAGAAGTGGTTTCGTTCGCTGCTCGATCTGATCATGGGTCTGCTGTCGCTTGGTGATGCTCCGGTGAACCCTGGCGCGATGATCATCAGCGTGGTGAACAAAGACACCGGTGACGAAGTGTTTCGCTACGTCGAAGAGATGGGTGATGACGAAGACCATTTGTTGCATGACATCGAACGAGATTTGGCCTCGATGACCGCCGACGAATTCGCCGCCACCTGGGGGTAGCTGGTGGCCGCGAACTAGCGGGCGGCGATTTCTAGGATGATCTCTGCGAGCTCGCGAGGGTGGGTGAACGGCACCATGTGATTGGTGGCGATCTCGTGGTAGTCCCACCGCGGTGAGGCCTGGGCGTGCCGTGCGGCTTGCCAGAACATCGAATCGGCTGACTCGTTGGGGTCGGCGGTCGCCTTGACGTAGGTGCGGGTGAAGTCCCAGTCGTCGATCGGCTTCGAAAGGCTGACCGGTTCGATGAGCGTGCCGACCGGCTGCAGCGCCCGGCGTGCATCTGACCACGCGGTCGCTTCGGGGCTACCGAGGTCGCGGGGGATGGGCGGCACGAGTCCGTCGATCGCAGCAGCAACCATCGCATCACCGCCGGCACCAATGACCATCGCCGCAGACTGGCCATCGCTGGGCAGTAAGGCATCGAGATAGACGATGTGGCGCACCTTGTCGCCGAAGTGATCGAGCGCGCCGGTGACGACCATGCCGCCATAGCTGAACCCGAGCAGAACGATGTCGTCGAGGTCTTCGTAGAAGACGGTGTTGGCTACGTCTTTGATGTGCAAGCTCAGGTCGACGTGGGGCCCGGTCAGGTGCGAGCGTTCGCCGATGCCGGTGAGGCTGGGCGTGAAAACATCATGGCCCTCGGCCGCCAGCAGCGGGCGTACGTGGCGAAACCCATACGAACCAC
The DNA here is from genome assembly GCA_041688925.1 of Acidimicrobiales bacterium. Lineage (GTDB taxonomy): Bacteria > Actinomycetota > Acidimicrobiia > Acidimicrobiales > UBA10347 > UBA10347. Next base: position 4,361 of record JBDNHG010000407.1, read on the forward strand.
CCCATGCACCATGAACCAACACAATCGATGTCATGTCGACAACCTATGTGTTGCGGCCGAGGAGGGGTTGTGATCACGCTGCGTGACGATTTCATCACTTTTTGGGCTGCACCCGGATCGGCCAATGCGTTACGGTGTCGGCGAGTAGGTAGCTCGTTGTTTCGGTGGGAGACGACATGAACAAGCGAAACCGCCTGGCCGCGCCATCAGCGCTGGTCGGCGTAGTGTTATGTGTTGCCTTGGTAGCGAGTGCGTGTGGCGGTGGTTCGTCCGAGTCGGAATCTGCGGTGTCCGACTCCGATGCCGTCGATTCAACAACGACAGCGCCTGAATCGACCGAAGCCGGTGACGGTGACGCAGCTGACGGTGGTGCGGGTGGTGATACGACGGCCGATGAATCGGCGTCAACGGGCGGTTCATATGAGCCAGGTGCGACCGAGTACCGGGCGGTCAATCTCCTCGATGTTCCTGTCGATATCTATGTGCGCACGACCGGCCTGGTCGAGGCGTATCTGATCACCGAGGGACTCGCCCCCGGAGCCGTCGACGAGTTCGTTGCACCGCCCGAACGAGGAACGTTCGTGGTCACCAATGCCGGCGCCGGCGACCCGACCTGTGTCATCCAGTGCGACCACTTCATCACCGAGTTGTCTGCACTTCCCGAAGAGGGCCCAGTACGCACCGTGTTGCTGTACAACGACGACTTCTCGGGTCCGTCGGGCTACGAGCTGTGGGAACAGGCTCCGGCCGAACGCATCGGCTCGACGACCAACGCCATGATGCAGGCGCAGAGTTCGTCGGCAATTGCTGTGGTCATTGCCGTCTCGGTGACCAATGCCGACTTCGGCCTGCGCCTCGCAACCGATCAGTCCGAGGGTTGCGTCGAACCGATCAACCTCGAGAACGTGATGCTCACCGGCGGCAATCAGACGCCAGCGTACGGGCTCGAAGGTGCAGCCAGCTTCTCACTCTACGACAGCGAAGACCGCGAGTGCTCCGAGCTGGTTGACGGGCCGTTCGCCTTTGACGGTGACTTGGGTTCGCGGACCTATGTATTCCTGAGCGGATCCCCCGGATCGATCGAGGCGCTGCAGGTACCAATGACGGTCGGTGAGGTCGTTGACACGCCGGCTGGTAACACCGGCGGGTCAGCCGACGGCGGGGCAGATCGTGACACCGTGGTCAACTTGATGGCCGATGAAGTCAGCCTCAACTTCTCGATGACCAACGAGCAAGCCGGATGCCGGGCAGAACTGATCGTCGACGGCATTGGCACCGATGTGTTGTACATCGACGGAGCCCTCGTCGATCTCGATGCGCTGCCGGCCGAGATCAACAACCAGGCCGGCGCTGCCTTGGTCGAGTCGGTCACCACCTGCGGCATCGACCCGACGGCCTTCGACGGCTGAGCTGGTCCGCCATCACTGGCGCCAACAAGAACTTCCATAAAGGAGAAAACATGAAGAAACTACTTGCCTCGTCTCTGATGGCGGCGCTGCTGTTCGCCGGTTGCGGTGGTGGCGATAGCGATCAGGACAAGGTCGCCGACATCGTCATCCAGGCCGCCGAAGACGCAGGTGCTTCACCCGACAGTGGTTGTATCAAGGACGCCGCCGGACGCTTGAGCGATGACGATGCAGCCGCATTGGTCGACGCCGGTCTGCAAGGCGACCCAACGATCAGCGCCGACGCCAATGGTATTCTCGCCGACATGCTCACCTGCTAACGGGTGGCTGAAACGCTGATCTGCACGTAAGATCAGCGCCACCAGCGGGTGTAGTTCAATGGTAGAACATCAGCTTCCCAAGCTGAATACGGGGTTTCGATTACCCTCACCCGCTCTCCTCACATCCCTCTGTTTGCAACGGTTTCAGGATCTCACACCTGAAGCTGTCACCAGTTTGTGCCTACAATGTGCCTAGAAGATCGGGCAACACAAGGCGCGAGAAGGCACAGATGGGCAGCGCGAGACCCTTTGGGAACATCCGAAAGCTGAGCAGCGGGCGCTACCAAGCGCGCTACTACCACCTCGGCAAACAGGTACCCGCCGACTCGACGTTCGCCACCAAGGCCAACGCCCGATCGTGGCTTGCTTCGGTCGAGACCGAGCTCTCGTCGGGGCGCCACCTCAGCCCCGATGCCGGGCGAGAGCGCTTCGGTGCGTTTGCCACCCGCTGGCTCGAACAGCGTGACCTTCGGCCGCGAACCCGTGACACCTACGCATCCCAGCTCGTGCACATCACCGACGAGTTCGAGTCGGTGGAGCTTCGCAAGATCACGCCAGCAAGCGCTCGGGCGTGGCACGGACGCCTGTCGCAGTCTGATCGGCACCCGAACACTGTGGCCAAGATCTACCGATTGTTCCGCACGATGATGGACACCGCCGTCGATGACGGACTCCTCCGCTCGAACCCAGTCCACATCAAAGGTGCGGCCGTCGAGCGTTCGGCCGAACGACCCGAACTCGGTTGGGACGAAATCCAGCGAATCGGCCAGGTCATCGAGCCCCGCTTCCACGCGCTCGTCTGGTTGGGAGCAACTTCAGGTCTGCGCTTCGGTGAACTGACTGGGTTGACCGGCAGCCGGGTTGATCTGGCGAACCGAACCGTACGTGTGGACCAGGCGCTCTCATTCATCCGCGGCCAGGGGCCTACGCTCGGCCCACCCAAGTCAGCAGCCGCCCACCGCACCGTCACGATCCCGCAACGAGCCGCCGATCTGCTAGCCGAGCACATCGAGCTGTTCGTTGACGACGCCGCCGATGCGCTCGTGTTCACTTCGGTCAAGGGCAGCCCGCTCGTGAACCGCTACTTCTCACCCTATTGGAAACGGGCGCTGCGGGCGGCCGAGCTTCCCGAGTCGACTCGCTTCCACGACCTACGGCACCTTGCCGGGACATCGGCGGCAACAGCCGGAGCTTCCCTTCGTGAGATCATGGCCCGTATGGGCCATGCGTCGGTCGACGCTTCACTGCGCTACCTCAAAGCCTCCGAACGTCGCGACGCCGAAATCCCCGACGCCATCGAGCAGCGCATGAACGGCGACCTCAGCTAGGCGATTGCCGCCCTGAATGCGCAAACCCGACCGCTCTCCGTCCGGAGGAGCCGAGCTCGCTTCCTTGAGCTACTGCCAAAGACGCGTCAACTATCGACGGAACTCGCCGCGAGATCAATCACGAGTCGCGACGCGACAGCACCACACCGACAGCACCACACCGACAGCACCAAGCGAGCAAAGATCACCCGCCCAGAGCGATCAAACTCATCCAGGAAAAATGTCAGACACAACCGCAGGTCCCGGTGGACCCGCTTTAGGAGATACAGATGGCGAATCTCCCAAGCACCTAATCTCCCCGGGAGATTCAGATTCTCGCCTCCCTCACGCCGTTCGAAGAACCA
>JBDNHG010000408.1:0-4547 GCA_041688925.1 Acidimicrobiales bacterium
CGCTCGCATGGCTGCCAGCGACCGATGAATGAGTCGAGACACATGCATTTGGCTGACACCGACGCGTTCGGCAATTTCTGTCTGCGTCAGCTCGTCGAAGAAGCGCAGTTGAACAATTTCTCGTTCGCGCTCGGGCAGCGTCTCGACGAGGCGTTCGACCATGATTCGTTGCGCTGTCTTCTCGAGATCGACGTCGTCTTCGGCGAGTCGGGCAGAGCGGTCTTGTGAAGAGCTGTCGTCACCGGCCGAGGAAACTTCGAGGGGAGCAGCGCTGAACGCGGCAGATGTGCCCAGTGCTTGCACCACATCGTCTCGTTCGACTTCGAGGTGAGCTGCGACTTCGGCAACCGAGGGTGATCGTCCGAGTGTGCTGCTGAGCTCGTCGTTTGCTCGACGGACGAGAAGATGCATTTCTTTGGCCGAGCGCGGCACTCGGACAGCCCATGTCGAGTCGCGGAAGTATCGTTTGATCTCGCCTTCGATGGTGCGACCGGCGAAACTCGTGAACGCTGCGCCGTGTGATGGGTCGTAGCGATCGACCGACTTCACGAGCGCCAGCAGCGCAATCTGTCGGAGGTCTTCGGTAGTGACGCCACGGTTCTTATAGCGACCGGCGATGTGGTAGGCGAAGCCGATGTGGATTTCTACGAGCTCGTTTCTGAGCTTGCGTTTTTTGGTGTCGTGGTAGCGCTCGAAGAGTGCAGAGATTTCTTCGGACGATGGGCGTTCGCTCACCCTCCAGCTCGCCGTTTGATGAGGTGAGCTGACGGCCCATCGAACGCGTAGCTGTCGACGACGGCGTCGAGAATTTGGCGGGCCAAAACATCGGGAGCAGCGCCGGCACCTGATGGGGCGTCGACGCGGCCATGCAGTTCAATGGTGTGGCCGTCGACGACGTATCGCAGATCGACCGACTTGATGTCGTTGTCGTTGGCGAACTCGGTCAGCAATGCAATGAGTTCATTGGCGCCCATGCGGAGCTCCTCAATCTCATCGATGCTGAAGTCGAGTTCGGCGGCCAGGCTGGCGGCCGTCACCCGAGCAGTCGAAATGAACCTCGACTCAGCGGGCATGACCATGGTCAGTTCAGAAGCAGGCATGATGCCCTTTCGACGAGAGTCGGGTCGACATGCGGGAAGGATAGTTGGCTGGTGTGTTGCCCGACCTGGCAGCCGAATCATTGGCGCCGACGCCAGTGCGCAGATAACAGCTCACAACGTCACGTGATGATGAGGCCGAAGGTGCCGAGCGACTTGATTCTGTCGGCTGACACGCGTCCTTCGGTCGTCATGGCGGCAAGTACATCACCCGACGATGTGTCGATGTGCAGGTCGGTGACCTCGCCTGCACTGAAGCCTTGCGTCGTTGTCACCTGCGCACCGACGATTGGAATATCGCCTCGCACATAGCTGTCGTCGTCCTCCTCATCGCGTGACTCGTGGACAGCGTCGGCTGAGGCAATCATTACGGCGTCGTCTCCGACGCTTCTGACGCGATCCCAGTCGACGAGTTCAGGGGAACGTTTGCGGCCGGCAACTTGCACCCGTTCAACGCGTGAAGCGGTTCGGTCGACGACGATGTTCTTGACTTCGCCTACCTCGGTTGCGTCATCGAGCGCGACGACTCGGCGGTTACGTAGTTCGCTGAGGGTGGTAGCGGCGGTCATTGTGAGCTCTCCAGAGTCTTGCGGTAGTCGGTGACAGCAGCGCCGAACCCGGCGAGGTCGTGGCGGATGAACGCCGTGGCACTCTCGGGGAGCACCAGGTTCTCGCCCGACAAAGCAAGCTGCGCCGAGATTGGAACAAAGATCGAGCCGTCATCGGTTGTGATCTGGTAGCCCGCTGCCACCGGTGCTGGTCCGGTCTCGAAGACGATGTCGCTGATCAGTCCGAGATCGTCGCCACCAGCGGACAACACACGGGTGCCGATGACCGTTACGCCATGTGAACTCACGTCGAGTGACTCTGCTGAATTGGATGCATCTACGAGGCTCGAGGCGGCATCAACCATGACGGCAACAGGGCCGATTGCCGTCACTGACTCTCGAGGCAGAGTTGCTTTGAGGGTGCCACGAAACCAGCCGCGTTTGTTGAGCGTGAAGCCGATCAGCCGGTGCGAGACGGAGTCGAACACGACGTCTTTCACTTCGGCGATGTCGTCGCCGCAATCGATGGGCACGATGGGACGACCCGGTAGGTCTGAACCCAAGACAAGACTTGCGATGGCAAGAGTCATTGGGAACCGCCTGAGCCGTGATTTGTCGGGGCTGCGAAGATGTCGCCTCGGCGTTGTCGGCTTCGGATCATGGCGAAAAGGCCGACGAGTGCGATCAGCACTGCGACCACGATGAGTATCCAGATGATGGGATTCATCTCTCTCCTTGCGAGGTAGGGGTGGTGGATTCGTGTGCGTTAGAAGTGCCCAGTACGCCCTGATCTCAAACATGGCCATTGCGGTCCTAGTGCTCGAACGGCAGCCCGGCGTATTGTTCGCACACCATTGCCTGTGCTCGATCTGAGCTGGCGATGTAGTCGAGTTCGGCTTCTTGCGCTCGCTGGTCGAAGTCGGTTTGGTCAGGGAATCGATGCAACAACATGGTGAGCCACCATGAGAATCGAACCGCGTTCCACACCCGGCGCAGCGCCATGTCTGAGTAGCCGTCGAGATAGTGATCGTCGCCATCGACATAGTGCTGGATCAGGCCTCGAGAAACGTAGAAGACGTCAGATACGGCCAGATTCAACCCTTTGGCGCCGGTCGGAGGCACGATGTGCGCCGCGTCGCCGGCAAGGAAGAGATTGCCGTAACGCATTGGTTCGGCAACAAAACTACGAAGTGGTGCGATTGATTTCTCGATTGATGGGCCGGTGATGATTTGATCGCCCACCTCGGGCCCAAACCGCACCTTGAGTTCGCTCCAGAATCGGTCGTCTGACCACGCATCGATGGAGTCATCGAGCGAGCACTGAAGGTAGTAGCGGCTCAGCATCGGGTTCCGCCGCGACGCGAGCGCAAAGCCACGCTCGTGGTTGCAGTACACGATCTCTTCGATCGGTGGCGTTTCGCTCAGTATCCCCAGCCAACCAAACGGGTATTCCTTCTCGAAGGTACGCAGCACGGTGGGTGGAATCGCTTGTCGGCTGGGCCCGTGGAAGCCATCACAGCCGATGATGTAGTCGGCCTCGATGCGCTCGGCTTCGCCGCCGCGGGTGTAGGTCACCGAGGGCTGTGCCGAGGTGATGTCGTGAAACTCGACGTCATCGACCTCGAACCGGATGTCGGCGTCGCGCGCTTCGGCGGCGCGATAGAGATCTTCTTGGATCATCGTCTGGCCATAGGCCATGAACTGTGAACCAATGTGGTGCTTGATATCGATGAAGTGTGAGCGCCCTGCTCCCCATACGACTCCGGTGCCATTGTGGATGTGGCCTTCGGCATCCATACGTTCGCCGAGTCCAGCTTCTCGCAAGAGTTGTACCGTGCCCCATTCGAGCACCCCGGCGCGGACACGTGCGAGCACATAGTCCTTGGATTGGCGCTCGATCACCACCGAGGAGATGCCAGCGCGATCGAGAAGATGGGCGAGCAAGGTGCCGGCTGGACCGGCACCCACGATGGCGACCTGAGTCGAAGTTGTCACTCGTACTCTCTACAAGATTGTCGACAATCTGGCAAGCACGCCACACGGTGATCCAGTTGGGGAATACTCCCGGCCACTCTCTGGCATCGACCCGAAGGTCCCCCGTGAACGCTCTTCCATTTGCGCTCCTTGCTCGCCAAAATGCTGACGATCCTCAAGTCGGGAGCGCATCTGACGAAGTCAGCGAGGGTGCCCTTCGACTGTGGGAATCCTTCCTCGAGGCAATCCCTCGCATGGGAGTCGCCGTCACCTTCATTATCGTCGGCTGGCTCGTCCCACGTCTGGTGCGAACGCTGCTGCGTCGCACCTGGAGCCGCACGCATACCGTGAGCTTCGCCCGCGTGCTGAGCAAACTCGTCGGCTGGTTTGTGCTGGCGGTGTTCGTACTCGGTGCAGTAACCGTGACGTTCCCGTCGGTGAAACCCGTCGACCTACTTGCCGGTTTCGGGTTCTTCTCGATCGCGGTCGGCTTTGCTTTCCAGGACATCTTGGAGAACACCCTTTCGGGTGTGCTCCTGCTCTTTCGCGAACCCTTCAAGGGAGGCGATCAGATAGAGGTCGAAGGCATCAAGGGAACCGTCGAAGGCATCACGATTCGCGAAACCCGCATCACCACCTTTGACGGTCAGTTGGTGGTGGTCCCGAATGCCGATGTGTACAAGAACGCCATCACGGTTCGCACCGCGAACGAGATGCGTCGCGACGAGTTCGTCGTTGGCGTTGCCTATGAGGCCGACCTCGGTGCGACCTGCCAACTCATTGTTGACACGCTCACTTCGGTCGAAGGCGTCGAGGCGAGCAAGCTGCCCGAGGCACTGGTCGACAATCTCGGCGCATCGACAATCGACATCCGTGCCCGCTTCTGGACCGATCCCAATCAACGCAATGTGGTGCAGGTCCGCAGCGA
>JBDNHG010000409.1:0-2900 GCA_041688925.1 Acidimicrobiales bacterium
AACACGCTGCGGGCTGTCGGCGTGCAGCCGATCGCCTTTGTGTTGGCAGCGACCACGGTCATTGCGCTGGCTCGCACAATCGTTACAACGAAGCTGAGCAAACACGTCGTGCTCGGCGTCGTGGGGTGCGGGCTCGCGCTCACGGCATGGTCTGATGTCAGCGGCTATTTTGATGCGAATCGAACCCGCAGCGACGTCTGGGCTGTGCACTCGACTCCTGACACCATCGCCGCCGAGTTGACAAAGGCTGCGCCTGAGACGACGTTCGTCGAAGGGGTCGCGTTCCTCCGAGATAGTCGCCAGCAGCAGTATTTGGCACGAGATCGGCCATTCGATGCGGTCTTCGGATCCGAGAACCAGCTGCCCCTCTATGTTCCACAGGGACAGGATGGGCTGTTGTTCGCGCTGCGTGACTCGTTCGATATTGGCTCACAAGCAGAGCGTCTCTACCCCGATGCGACCGTTCAGCGCGAGTTCGACGGTTTGGAGTCTGAACTGATCGTCGTGCGCGTGCCCGCCGACGACATCACCGATTCGTTCGGATGGACGACACGCGACGACGACGTGTTCACTGCGGCGCTGCTGATCGATCAGACCGGGCCGTACCGCTTTCGTATGAGCGATCCAACGGCCGGCCTGGTCATCGACGGCGCACAGTTCCGACCGTGCGACGTCAACTCCGACATGTTGCTCGCAGCAGGTCTGCACCTCGTCGAGGTGTCGGGGCTCGACGACCCTCCCGTGCTGCAATGGATCGAGCCCGAGTCGATCCTCCCGTGGACCGAGGTTCCGCTCGACCGCATCGTGCAGCGCCAGTATGTCCCCGGTGGGCTTGTTGCCCGGCACTTCGAAGGCGTCGATACGCGCCCCCAGCCCGACTTCGTGGAAGTCGATACCACGCTCGACCTGCGCATGCACGAGTTCGTGCTCCCCCGCCCCTACCGCACCGAGTGGACTGGTGGCCTCGATGTGCCTGCGTCGGGAAGTTATGAATTCAGCCTGCGCACCGACGATGAACTGACGGTCGCTATCGACGGAGAAATCTTACTCTCGAACGGCACCGAGTTCGGCGAACAGTCGGTTGTTGCCGACTTGGACGAAGGAATCCATCCCGTCGCTGTGACCTACATCGACCGCGACGGACGCAGCGAGGTGGTCCTCAGATGGCGGCCGGCCGGTTCGACCGACGAACCAGTGCCAATGGCCGCCGAACAGCTCGTGCCCTGGATCGAGACCCGGCCGCTCAGCGACTGCACCAGCTGATCAGCCCGCCCCTCCTGTCCGGACAACCTGGCACTGATCGGGTGTGTAACCATGGGCCCATGACTGGACAGCTCTGTCAGTAGCGCAGTCATTCGTTGCAACACTGCTATTGCTCACTGCAACGGTTTCCTGCGGAACCAACGGTCCTGGCGAGGTCGCCTCGGTAGTCGCTGCCCCGACGGTTGTTACGGGGCTAGCGCCCAGTATCGCCGACCCGACTTCGAGCTGTCGCCCGTCTTTGGTAGCTCATCCGAGGTTGGTGATGCTGCTCCCTCGAGCACGCTCGATGCAGAGAATCTTGAAGTGTTGGACGCTATGCAGCAGGACGAGATCGCCATCGCTGGGCGGCGCTCAATTGCGGCGGCGGTGCAATAGCAAAACGCGAAGTCTTCGAACCAATCTTCGAAGAACTCGACCCTGACTTTGTCGACCAGTTCGGGGACCAAATCAACTCGCTGAAAGCGCCGTGACCACGAGTGTCATACAGGGCTAACGCCTGATTGGTCATTGACTCGAATTGTCCAGGCGCCAGGCGCCTGGACAATTCGGATGGCGCTAGTTGGCGAGTTGCACGGCGAGCGGCAGGCGCTTGATGCCGCTGATGAAACTCGAACGCACGTAGGACTCGGGCTCGGACAGATGGAACGATTCGACACGTTTGACGAATTGTTCGAGTATGCAGCGCGTCTCGAGGCGAGCGAGGTGGGCGCCGAGACAGAAGTGGGCGCCGAAGCCGAACGAGATGTGCGGGTTCGGGTTGCGGGTGATGTCGAACGCATGTGGATCGTCGAACACCTCGGGATCGCGGTTGGCGGCCGAGTAGTGCAGCACGACGCGGTCATCGCGACGAATCTGGTGGCCTTTGTATTCGACATCTTCGGTCGCGGTGCGGCTCATGTAGATGACCGGCGATGCCCAGCGGATCATCTCTTCGACCGCAGTGTCCCAGTACTCACCGCTCTTGAGAAGCTCATATTGGTCGGGGTTCTTGGCAAGTTGCAGCAATCCATGGCTGATGTTGTTGCGAGTGGTTTCGTTGCCGGCCACAAACAACAGACCCACATACCCGCCGTACTCTTCGGCCGTCAGTTCGCCCCGCTGCACATGTGACACCAGGATCGAGGTCATGTCATCGCTGGGAGACTCGACCCGGTCGGCGTACATCTGTCGGATATACGCCGCCATCTCGTCACCTGCCTGCTCACGCGCTTCGTCCGAAGGCGAATAGTCAGGGTCATCATTGGTGATGATCGCGTTGCTCCAAGCCACTAGCTGATCTTGGTCGTCGGGCGTCGTGCCCAATAGCTCGCAGATCGCCAGGAGCGGCATCGGCACCGAGAGCTCACTTACGGCATCGAACGTAACCGAGCCAGCCGACGCGGTCGAGCCTGAAGCAATTGCATCATCGGGCAGATGCGCTGCCATGTCGTGGTAGTGATCGGTGTAGCGCCGAACGACCCTCGGCGTGAAGCCCTTGTTGGTCATACGCCGCAGTCGCAAGTGTTCGGGATCGTCGAGGTTGAGCAGATGGCGATCTTCTTCATCGCTGTAATTGCCGCGCAGATTCAGACCATGCGCATTGACGAAGTGATCGGTGTCCTTGCTGATGGCGAGTACATCTTCGTAACGCGTCAACA
>JBDNHG010000410.1:0-2454 GCA_041688925.1 Acidimicrobiales bacterium
CGATGCTGCGACCGGCCAGAGCTGGCCGCTCAACATCGGTCAGGTGTACACAACATTGCAGCGGCTCGAACGTGATGAACTAATCGTCGAGTCGGGCGAGCCCGGTGACGACGGCCGCCGTAGCTACGAGCTCAGCGCCCTCGGACGTGAGGCGGTTGCCGGCTGGTTCCAGACACCGGCTGACCCTCCAGGCGCTGACCGCGACGAACTCTCGATGAAGGTCCTGCTGGCGGTGGCGACCAACACGGTGTCACCAATGGTGCTGGTCAACGAGGAACGGACTGCGGCCATGGGCCACCTTCAGGCGCTCACCGCACAAAAGGCGCAAGCCAGATCCGCGGATCTAGCAACCCGCCTGCACCTCGATCGCACGGTCTTGTTGGCCGACGCGCAGGTGCGCTGGCTCAACCTCGTCGAGCAGCGACTCGAACAATTCGAAACCGATCACCCGACATCCCGGCCAGGCCCGAGCGAAACAACGCCTGCCCTCACCGCAGATAGCCCCACCGCAGCCGCCTCGAAGGAATCACGCTCATGACGATCACCACTGGACCCACCGGCGATGGCCGCGTCCTCACGCTGACGTTCAACAATCTGTCACTCACTCTGGGTTCTGGCGCGAACCGCACCGATGCCCTCGTCGACATCAATCTCGAGCTGGCCAAGGGCGAACTCGTCGCAGTGACCGGCCGTTCGGGCTCGGGAAAGTCGAGCCTGCTCAATGTCGCCGGGGGACTGGTGAGCCCATCGGCAGGAAGCGTCATCGTCGACGGCACCGATCTTGCTGCGCTATCGGCAAACGACTTGGCGGCGGCGCGACGCCGTTCGATCGGCTACGTCTTTCAGGACTTGAACTTGCTGGCGACGCTGACTGCGGCCGAGAACGTCAGCCTGCCGCTCGAACTCGACGGCATGAAGCCCAAGCCGGCTCGTGCTCAAGCGATCGCTGCACTCGAATCGGTCGAGATGGATGGGCTGGCCGATCGGTTTCCAGACGAGATGTCAGGTGGGCAGCGCCAGCGAGTGGCTATTGCTCGAGCGCTTGTCGGCGAACGAACCTTGCTGCTGGCCGACGAACCCACTGGCGCTCTCGACGAGGTCACGGCCGAGGGCATCATGGCAATCCTGCGTCGACAATGTGAACTGGGCGCAGCGACGCTGATGGTCACCCATGACCCGTCGCTGGCGGCATGGGCCGATCGTGTGATCCGGCTGCGAGACGGCCGCATCGACAGTGTTTCGGTGAGCTCTGCCTCTCCGGCGGTGGTGCGATGAAGTCCGGTAATCGTGTGCTGGCACGCCTGGCCCGCCGCTCGATCGTCAAGGCCCCGCTGCGCAGCCTGCTCATCGTCACACTCATCGCCATCGTGGTTGCGGTAGGCACCGCTGCGGCGATCGCAATCCGGTCCGCCATCCCAACGAATGAGGACCGAGCGCTTGCCGAGTTTGGCGCGGCCGACACCGTGATCACCGTCGGGCCCGAGACCCTTGACTACGTGCCGCTTAACGCAGACGAGCCGGTGTTCGTCAACGGCGGATATGTCGACCCTTCTTCGCCCGGATATGGCGCGGCCGTGGCAGACCTGATCGCCAAGCGGCAGCGAGGGTTTGCCTGGGCGCAAGAATTCGATCCAGCAGAAGCAACCAAGGTACTCGAAGCAGCATTGGACGCCGATGTGCTCGTGAGCCGTCGGGCAAACGTGGCCTCTACCGGCGGCCCGTATCAGCGTCGGGTGGCGTTCTACGAGGTTGCCGATGTCGACATGGCCCATCCCTTGGCCGACGGCCTGTATGAGCTGATCGATGGCCGGTTCCCCGCGTCCGGCAACGAGGTAGCGCTCGCAGGAGCGGGCGATTACAACGGTAACTTCGCTGTCGGCGACACCGTGACCGTCGACCGGATGACGCTCGATGTTGTTGGCCTGGTCGTGAAACCGTCAACGAGGAACGGGGGCGCAGCGCTCGTGACTCCCGCCGTATTCGACATGCTCACCACCAACGACATCACCTTGGCCGTCGAGGTGCGTGGCGTGTTCGGCGACGACTTCTCGAGCCGAGTCGACGTCGTCGAACAGGCACTCGACTGGGGAGATCCGGCGCTGAACCTGCGCAACCTTGGTGCCAGCATCGACCGCACAGATCCAGCGATTCGTGTTGTACCCGCGCTGCTGTCGGGCGTGCTTGGCATCCAGATGGCGCTGGTCGCAGCGGCTGCATTTGCTGTGGGAGTGCGGCGTCGCACCAAGGAGTTCGGCCAACTCATCACGACCGGCATGGACGGAAACCAGCTGCGACGAATGATCCTGTTCGAGGCCTTTTGGTTGGGCCTGGTCGGTGCGGTGGTTGGGGTGACGCTCGGTGTTGTCGCTGTCTCGCAGGCAATCGACTGGGGCTGGTTGGAAGACGTCGGGTCACGGTATGTGAGCACGGCGCGCTGGAATGTCATCGATTTGC
>JBDNHG010000411.1:0-2214 GCA_041688925.1 Acidimicrobiales bacterium
CGCCGCGGCAGCGCGCGACGCCGGGCGAGATCGATTTGTTGCCAACACGTTCACCAGCAATCTGTCGATGCTCGACGTCTTCGAACAAGCTGGATTCCGCCTTACCGAAGATGTTGAGTACGGCGATGTTGACATCGTGCTCACGCTCGACGACCAAGCCGACGATGCGATGTTCAGACGCGACGCATCATCGAATGCAGCGTCGATCCGACGTGTGCTGCATCCCACATCGGTGGCGGTCGTAGGAGCCTCGCGTACGTCGGGTGCGTCGGACATGCGCTGCTGCGCAACCTCATCACGTCCGAGTTCGTCGGGCCGGTGTATCCCATCAATCTTCACGCGACCAGCGTGCTGGGCGTGACCGCATACCCATCGGTCGCAGCGTTACCGTCGGTACCCGACCTCGTGGTGATCGCCGTGCCGGCCGCAGCGGTTCGCTCGGTGCTCGTCGACTGTGGCGAGGCAGGTGTTTCGGCCGTCGTGATCGTGACCGCAGGGTTCGCCGAGGTCGATGGTGCCGGCGCCGACGCCGAGGGCGAACTGATCGAACTGGCACGTTGGTATGGCATGCGAGTTGTGGGCCCGAACTGTATTGGTCTTGTCAACACCAGTGCCGCAGTCTCGCTGAACGCGACATTCTCGCCGGTAGCAGCGATTGAAGGGCCGATCGGGTTTGCCAGCCAATCTGGCGCACTGGGAATCGCCGCGCTCGATGAACTGCGTCAGGTCGAACTCGGCATCTCGACCTTCGTCTCGCTGGGAAACAAGGCCGACATCTCGGGCAATGACCTGTTGCAATACTGGGAGAACGACCCCGCAACCAAGGTCGCAGCGCTCTATCTCGAATCGTTCGGCAACCCCCGCAAGTTCGCACAGATCGCACGCCGGTTCTGTCGCACGAAACCCATCGTTGCGGTGAAGAGCGGACGCACCGCGTCGGGCCGCCGTGCGGCGTCCTCGCACACCGCCGCGCTTGCATCGAGTGATCTCATCGCCGACGCCCTGTTTCGAGATGCCGGCATCATCCGGGTCGCAACCCTGGCTGAGCTCTTCGACGTGTGCCGAGTTGTGGCAACTCAGCCGCTACCGAACGGTGAACGAGTGGCGATCGTTGGCAACAGCGGCGGCCCCGGCATTCTTGCCGCCGATGCGTGTGAAGCCGCAGGGCTGACCGTTGCGCCACTGTCAGAAACCACCCGCAATGTTTTGGCACCACAGCTGCTTCCCGGTGCCGGGTTGACGAACCCGGTTGATCTGATCGCCGCCGCTAGTGCGCTGCACTACGAACGTGCCATCACCGCGATCCTGGCCGACGACGAGATCGATGCCGTACTCGTCGTGTACACCGACCCAATGGTCAGCGATGCCACCGACATCGCCGCGGCTATCAGCCGCGCCGCGTCCACGTCGACGAAACCTGTGGTGGCGAACTTCTTGGCCGCCGATGTCGGCGCCATGATTTCTGATGACGACGGTGGCCATCCGCCCATACCAGTCTTCGATTTTCCTGAGTCAGCCGCGCGAGCGCTCGCTCATGCAGCACGGCTTGGCGTCTGGCGTAAACGACCGCTCGGTTCGTTGAACCGCGACCAATTGGGCGTTGATCTCGCCGTCGCCAATGCGCTTATCGCTGCGGCCGCCCCCGAAAGCGGCACGCGTTGGTTAGCTGCCGACGAGTTGACCGCGCTGCTCGCTGCATGGGGCATTGTCTTGATCTCGGCGGTGCCGTGCGAGAGTGCCGTGGCCGCCGCTAGCGCTGCCGAAGCGATGGGATTTCCCGTTGCGGTAAAGGTTGCGTCTGACACGATCACGCACAAGACCGACGTTGGCGGGGTGCGCCTCGACCTCGACTCGCCAGCCGAGGTGATCGACGCATTCGAAGACATGCACGTTCGACTCGGCGCAGAGATGACCGGCGTGATCGTGCAACCAATGGCTCGTGCCGGAACCGAGCTGATCATCGGTGGCATCGCCGACCCTTCCTTTGGCCCGGTTGTGATGTTCGGTGCAGGCGGCATCACCGCTGAGATCCTGGGAGATCGGGCAGTGGCGCTTGCCCCGTTCGATCATGTACGTGCGGGTGACCTGGTTCGCGAACCCAAGGTGCACGCATTGCTGGCCGGCTACCGAGGCGCACCACCAGCCGATATCGACGCTCTCGAAGATGTGCTGGTGCGGCTGTCGTGTTTGCTCGATGCTCATCCCGAGATCGTC